>NZ_NPJC01000039.1:0-1918 GCF_002251405.1 Prevotella sp. P4-98
CTATATTATTATGTAAAAAAGACAAACTGGCATTATGTAGCCAGGTTGGAGTTCTTGTAAATAAATTACTATTTTGAGATTTGGTATTAACATCTGTTATTGCAAAAGAATTCACCTTAGGAAGTTCTTCCTGCAATATATAACTAAAAGAAAGAGAACTTTTTTTACCACACGAAAAATTAGCATCAAACAAAAAATTATTAATAAAGGAATTGCGTTTTCTTATATCATTCTGTTTTACATGAAAAATATGGTCTTGAACATGATGGTCTGAATATAAGTTATTTACAGATCTTTTTTGTGTATAGCCTCCATCATAGCACATATATAGTGATAGTTTTTTATTTATAATACCAATATTAATTCCTATTTTTTCTGAGAAATTATGTCTCTTAATCGTTTCTTCGTATAATTCGCTTGTGATTTTTAACGAATTCTCTTTTTCTTCTATCAAAGAAATGTTTACTGATGCTCCTCGCACACCAAATTTTGCTGGAGAATTATAATACACCTCAATATCCTTAACTCTATTGGTGGGCAATGAAGACAAATAAGTACATATTTGTTCCTGGTTCATTCCTCTGCTTTTACCATTAATTAATAGGTTAAATGATGAGGCTCCAATAATTGAGTACCCCCTACCATTTCTTTGTATTACAGATATTTCATTCAGCATATCAAGAGCATTTCTAACAGAATGAAGTTGAGAAAGCTGATTTCCATCATACTTTAATGCGCCATGCTCGTTTACTCGCATCTGTAAATTACCCCTTACTGTAATTTCATTGATGGCAGTTGTAGCATCTTCCAATCTTATAGTAAGATGATTAACCGAATCTACGATAGTGGTGGTTTTGTATCCTAAATGACTTACTATTAACTTATATGGGATTGGTAAATTCAAAAAACAAAAGGCCCCACAAGTATCTGTAATACAAGTCGCAACTGTTTGGCTTTTATCATTTTGAGCAATAATAGCGGCGGAGAAGACTGGAGAATCCCTACTATCAAGTACACGACCATGCAAATTTTGCCCAAAAGATTTCACTTCAAAATGCATTAGTATGAATAAAAATATACTTAGCTTATGTAAAACGCTATGTGTAGCATTCATATAATATTATTCTTTATTGTTTTCTATATCAAATTGAACTTCCTGTTGGTCTAGAAGTGCAGAATTTCGATTTACACAATCATTAAGTTGCATTATAGCCTCATGCTTACATTCTTGTTTGAGTTTGCATTTCTCGCAATTAGGACAATTCGGAAATTTATAATACTGAAAAATAGCATTTCTATCATCCAAATCTCCAACAACTTCGGTCATCATTTTATGCCCATAAAGAACAGAAAGTACATCATCAGGAAAAGCGGAAGAATTTTTTAACTTTAGATAATCGAGACATGCATAAAAATAAGAATATTTCTTCTTATCTTTTCCATTTAAGTACAAAGCCAAATATTTAATGGCATTCATATCATCTTTTAGATAAAGGGCTAACAAAGCAGCTAACATTTCTATTGACAAATCTCTTAAGTCTTCATTAGTATTGAAAACAAAAACTCTATTCAATGCGAAATCTTCTTCTTTAAGAACCTCATAGTTTTCATCAATCGCAGTAAAGACTTTGCGTGCTATTTCAACAGTAACACTTCCAAGCTTATTAATTAATGAAAAATTCACAAAAGACGATTTGTAAATTGAAACAAATGGATTTGTTTTTATTATTTGGCTCATTCCTGGCACAACAACATAGTACGCAGGAAAACCTAAAAAGGAATTATTACGTATCACTAGTGTCCACTAAAAACGATTAACAATCGTTGTAAGTGGTTGATATGCGACAAAATACGAGCAAAAAATGACTCTATGGGTTAGAAATGACTATCTTTGCAGAAAATTACAATCTGTAAGTCA
>NZ_NPJC01000004.1:0-1205 GCF_002251405.1 Prevotella sp. P4-98
CACTCTAAGTTTGCAGAAGAATGCGACGCAGTCGCATAAATGTTAAATAATCAAGGTAAAACTATGATTGCTAAAGACAGTTTCGTACCTTTGTTGTAAAAAGGTAGAATCGGTCTGTCGAAGAGGTAAACCATGGATTTCACTAGTCTGAAGACTATAATCCGTTTCGGACCTCATCGACATAGTTGCAAAGACCAGATAGAAAGTTATCGGCTCTGAGCCTTGTTAGAGTGTTAGTCCATACAACTATTGACCAATTCTACATAATTAAACTCGTACAAAGATATGAAGAATTTATTTATTGGAGTTGATTTTTCGAAAGAAAAAGTTGATGTGGCTATCATTTTTGCAGACGGACTTGCAGAAACAGCCTCAAGAGTGTTCAACGAATTCAAGACAACTGTGTCTGGTTACAAACAACTGATCAAGTGGGTGGAGCAGAACTCCAGCGGCATTGAGCCTTCCTTGTGGCTCTTCTGCGGAGAAAACACTGGCGATTACAGTAAGGGACTGTGCAACTTTCTCTATGGCAAAGGCTACGACATGTGGCTTGAGAATGCCAAGAGCATCAAGGATGCATCAGGTCTTAGACGATTGAAGTCGGACCGTGCCGACGCCTCAATGATTGCCGAATACGCAATGAGGAATTACGACAGAGCCATTATGTACGAGCCACTTAGCGAGTCACTTGCACAACTGCGTGAGCTGTTCCTGTATCGTCAAATGGTGGTACACCATAGATGCAGTTTTCAGGTGCGTAGAGGCGAGAAGAAACTCACAATGGAGAAGTCGCCTGTCAAGACAATGATCTCGCAGAGCGGAAGACATATCGTGTCAGAACTCAACAAGGAAGTCGAGAAGATAGACAAGCGAATCGCCGAGCTTATTAAGTCGGACGAGGAGCTAACCGAGGTGTTCACCATCGTGACCTCGGTGCCTGGCATAGGAACGCAGAACGCCGTGTGCCTGATGGTATACACCGATAACTTCCGTCGTTTCAATTACGACTCACGCAAGATAGCCTGCTACTATGGCATAGCCCCGTTCGGCAAGGATTCGGGTACCAGTGTGCATTCTGATCCTCGTGTACATTACATGGCGAACCGCCGGATAAAGTCCATGCTGACGCAGGCTGCACTGGCTGCCATCAACTTCAATCCCGTTATCGCAAGATACTATATGCGACTCGTAGAACGTGGAAAGAA
>NZ_NPJC01000040.1:0-11295 GCF_002251405.1 Prevotella sp. P4-98
CATGTACGAAGGGTAGGATGATACGAGAGATGGCGCATCAGTTGTGACGTTACATCTTCCACGCATGAGCCGCCACAGAAATAAACGCTCATCAGCGAACGGACTATCTCGCTGAACTGATATCCGATGATACTGCTGCATCTCTGACCCAGTGTTGAGTCGATAACGGGTGAAAGCATGGAGTCAAATTGCTCCATGATTGAAAAAATTCCTCCAAAAGGTGTGAGTTTCTCAGATTTAATTTGTATTTTTGCCATGTCATATTAGAGTTTTGCTTGTTTTCTTTTTGCAACACTAAGATAAGTGAAAATTCTGACATGGCAAAATCCTGGGCAACTTTTTGTTGCTCAGGAACTTATAAATAAAGTTAAATTATAGTGTTGCGGAATTAAGGTTTATATGTGTTGGTCTTGTACTGCTTTTACTTTGTATATTCTTGAACTTTATATATAGACCATATGCTTATTCCAGACATTTAAGTGATTTTCATATTTCAGATAGCTACACCAGTTTTTTAGGAGTCCCTATGGGAGTGTGTTACATACAGGGATGTCTTCGTGCTCATAAGCAACAATCCATTGTTGGAAGTATATTAGAATCCATGTTAATTCTTATAGGCTTTGAATTCGTCGATGCGTTTTTCACTAAAAATATCGACTGGATAGATATTTCAGCTGCGTGCTTAGGTGGATTTTTTACGTATATCATTTATTATTATTTTAAAACACATCGTCCGATTAAGTGAGATAAACTACAATAGGTAAAAGACAAATCATATATACAACATTTTAGTTTTCTTATAAAATTCGCCCACCACTACCATCTATATTGATGTATAAGCGGAGTTACTGATGTTTATCATCACTTTTTCAAACCTTGATAATATTTTTATCAAACGTTGGATAATACCTTTGTCAAACGTTGGAAAATACCTTTGTCAAACGTTGGAAAATACCTTTGTCAAACGTTGGATAACATCTTTGTCAAACGTTGGAAAATACCTTTGTCAAACGTTGAAAAAACCTTTGCCAAACGTTAGACTACATCCTTGTCAAAAGTTGAAAAGCCCTTTGCCAAACGTTGAACTATACTTTTGTCAAACAATGGAAATACCTTGGCAAAACGTTGTCTTAAAGAATATCAATCTGTTATATTCCTAAATGACATTCTTTCTTTATTTTTATGGATAGTTTATGAGCATCGCGGATACGCCTACGAAACTGCAGCTCAAGTGGTGACAATGAGTGACAATAGCTTTCTCAAATGTTTATGCTGATGAGGCTACTCGGTGAGATGGTTGGTTGATAGGGTTGTATTTGTGATGAGGAAATGAAAATCCCAAGCGGCATGGACTTCAATAAGCAGAAGCCATGCGCTTGGGATGGGGGATAAAGGACGAACGGCTATCGGATGAACAGCAGTTCGCGGTATTTGGGTAGCGTCCATAGTCCGTCCTCAACAATCATTTCGAGATGGTCTATCTCGTAACGGATGGCATCCATATGAGGTTCTACAGTATCGTGATAGGCGATGGCACGCTGTTGGATGGACTCGATATGATTGGCTACACGACGGGCATCGGTTAGTTCTTCTACCAGTTGTTCAATCTTCTCGGTGCGCTCTGCAATCTCTTCAATAAGTTTCATATTG
This sequence comes from Prevotella sp. P4-98, assembly GCF_002251405.1. NCBI lineage: Bacteria > Pseudomonadati > Bacteroidota > Bacteroidia > Bacteroidales > Prevotellaceae > Prevotella > Prevotella sp. P4-98. The sequence goes on from NZ_NPJC01000040.1 coordinate 1,651, forward strand.
CGTGAGGAGAGTCTGTCGGCCTTTTCTGCACTAAAGACGTCTTTCATGCCCTGCACGTTTTTAATGAGTTTGCTTTGGTAGTGGGTAGAGACAGGGATGATGTGGTTCATGGCGAGGTCGCCCAATACGCGTGCTTCAATCTGCACAGTCTTGACATACATCTCCCATTTTACTTCGTTGCGAGCTTCAAGTTCTTTGCGGTTCATGACCTTAGTCTGTTCGAACATGCGGACGCTCGACTCGTCGAGGTAGCGCTCGAATATGATGGGACATGACTTTTCGACGTCGAGACCACGTTGACGTGCCTCTTCTACCCATTCGTCGGAATAGCCGTTGCCATCGAAGCGCACGGGTTTGCAGGTGCGTATATCTTCGCGCAGCACATCGAGAATAGCAGAAATTTTGTTTTCGCCCTTGTTGATGAGTGCATCGACACGCTCTTTGAAAGATACGAGGGCTTCTGCCATCGCTGCATTGAGTGCTATCATGGCCGAGGCGCAGTTGGCTGCGGAACCGGGAGCACGGAATTCAAAGCGATTGCCGGTGAAAGCAAAAGGCGATGTGCGGTTGCGGTCGGTATTGTCGATGATGAGGTCTGGAATCTGTGGAATATCTATTTCCATGCCCTGTTTGCCCTTTAGGTTGAAGAGCTCGTTTTTCTCACTCTTTTCGATATGGTCGAGGAGTTCGTTGAGTTGCTTGCCCAAGAATGACGAGATAATGGCAGGTGGTGCTTCGTTGCCACCCAAGCGGTGGGCATTTGTGGCACTCATAATAGATGCTTTCAACAGTCCGTTATGATGAAAAACAGCCATCAAGGTCTCAACGATGAAGGTGACGAAGCGCAGATTCTCCTCAGGAGTCTTAGCTGGTGCGTGGAGTAGTATACCATTATTGGCAGACAAGCTCCAGTTGTTGTGCTTGCCCGATCCGTTGATGCCGTCAAAGGGCTTCTCGTGGAGCAACACTCGGAATCCGTGTTTGCGGGCCACCCTTTTCATGAGCGACATGAGCAGCATGTTGTGATCGACAGCCAGATTGCACTCTTCAAAGATGGGGGCTAATTCAAACTGGTTGGGGGCAACCTCGTTATGGCGGGTCTTTACAGGGATGGCCAGTTCGAGAGCTTGTATCTCAAGGTCTTTCATAAAAGCCTGTACGCGGTCGGGGATGGTTCCGAAATAGTGGTCATCCATCTGTTGGTTTTTCGCACTCTCATGTCCCATTAGGGTGCGACCTGTCATTAGTAGGTCAGGACGTGCAGAATAGAGTCCTTCGTCAACAAGGAAATACTCTTGTTCCCAACCCAGATTGACCTGCACTTTATTGACATCGTCATAGAAATACTGGCAGACATCTGTTGCAGCTTTGTCTACGGCATGGATAGATCGTAATAGCGGAGCCTTATAGTCGAGGGCTTCGCCAGTATAGGCAATGAAGATGGTGGGGATACAGAGTGTGTCGTCGATGATGAACACCGGACTTGTGGGGTCCCAGGCAGAATAGCCTCGTGCCTCGAATGTGTTTCTGATACCGCCATTGGGGAAAGAAGAGGCGTCTGGTTCCTGTTGTACCAACAGTTTTCCTGAGAATTTTTCTATCATTCCGCCTTTGCCATCGTGTTCTACGAAGGCATCGTGTTTCTCGGCAGTTCCTTCGGTGAGTGGCTGAAACCAGTGGGTATAGTGGGTTACCCCCATCTCTTTTGCCCATTGTTTCATGCCAGCCGCTACGGCATCGGCTATGGAACGGTCCAATCGGGCGCCGTTGTCCATCACGTCGATCATCTTGTTGTAGATGTCGGCAGGTAGGTATTTATACATCTTTTGTCGGCTGAATACGTATTTGCCGAAATACTCTGATGGTCTCTCGCTTGGTGCCTCCACATCGAGTGCATGCTTTTTGAAGGCTTCTTCTACCACTTGGAATCTTAGATTGTTTGCCATATTCTGTTTGGGTTGTTTGTTGTTTGCTTGTTGAAGAGAGTTGATTGTCAGTCGATGAACCGTTTGATGATATCATCGTAATGGTCTATGCGTCGGTCGCGAAGGAAGGGCCACCAACGGCGTACCTGTTCGGAGCGTTGCAGGTTGACATCGATAATGGCTGTGGTTTCGCTGTCGCGTGGTGCTTCGTAGAGCAGTTCACCTTGCGGGCCGGCAACAAACGAGGTGCCCCAGAACTGTATTCCGTTGGTTTGTTTGCTGGGGTCTGGTTCGTGGCCGGTACGATTGACGGTCACTACGGGTAGTCCGTTGGCTACTGCGTGGCCACGTTGTACGGTTTGCCAAGCCATGCGTTGACGTTCTTGCTCATCGGGTGTGTCGCTACTCTCGTAACCGATGGCGGTAGGATAGATCAGCATATCTGCTCCCTGTAGTGCCATCAGGCGTGCTGCTTCAGGATACCATTGGTCCCAGCAAACCAGTACGCCAAGTCGGCCTACAGAGGTCTGGATGGGGTGGAACCCCAAATCGCCTGGTGTGAAATAGAATTTCTCGTAGTATGCTGGGTCATCGGGGATATGCATTTTGCGGTATTTTCCTGCTATAGAACCATCTTTCTCTAATACTACTGCCGTGTTGTGATAGAGTCCGGGTGCACGTCGTTCAAACAAAGAGGTGACGATGACCACTTGGAGTTCGCGTGCCAATGCTCCGAAGAAATCGGTAGAAGGGCCTGGGATGGTTTCTGCCAAGTCGAATAGATCGACATTCTCGGTCTGACAGAAGTATAGCGAATTGTGGAGTTCCTGCAGAACGATGAGTTCTGCACCCTGTTTGGCGAGCGAACGTATGCTCTCTGCCAGTCGTTGGCGGTTGTCTTGTATGTCCGCCGTATTGTGTTGTTGAATGATTCCTGTTTTCATCTTAGTAATACTGCATGGTGCAACAATGTAACGATCCGTGTTGCCGGATGACAGCGCGACAGTCGATACCAATGATTTCTCTATCTGGGAAGGCCTTGCCGATGGTGCTTATGGCTTCTTGGTCAAGGTCCGGTTGGTTGTAGGTGGGTACGAGGACGGCGCCATTTATCACCAGGTAGTTGGCATAGGTGGCAGGTAGTCGCTCGCCATCATCATAGATGGGACGTGGCATGGGTAATCGGAGCAATCGGTAGGGATGTCCGTCGATGGTGCGTAGCTGCTGGAGTTCTTGCTCCATGAGCAACAGGTCGGGATGTTCGTCGTCGGCCCCTATATATAATAAGGTGTCGTTAGGAGCTATGCGTACCAGTGTATCAATATGTCCATCGGTATCGTCCCCTATGAGCGAACCATGGTTGATCCAGACGATGCGTTCTGCTCCGAGCCATTCTTTCAGTTGTTGTTCTATCTCTTGTTGTGTAAGAGGTTGGTTGCGATGTGGCGCCATCAGGCAACAGGTGGTAGTGAAGATAGTGCCTTTGCCATCGCTTTCAATACTACCGCCCTCAAGAACGAAATCGAGGTGTGACTCGTAAATGCCTTTCACCAGCTGTTGTTCGTAGAGTTGTCGGTTGATATCGTTGTCGAGTTCTGCGGCAAATTTCTCGCCCCATCCGTTGAATTTAAAGTCGAGCAGAATCAGTTGGCCGTTTCCTTCTACGGTAATGAAACCATGGTCGCGTGCCCATGTGTCGTTGTGTGGTATGTCATCGACTACGATAACGGTTTCTCTGCTTTCTATTTCTCGCTTCATTTCCTCATATACTGCGGTGATTTCTGGCAGTATAGGAGCCCAGTCTGTATCTTTGTGAGGCCATGTCAGTTGTACCGCACTTTGCGGTTCCCATTCGGCCAACATTCGTCTCTTACTTTTTATCATGAGTGCAAAGGTAGTGCAAATCGGGAGAAGTACAAAAGAAAATCACGAATATATTTGGCTTTTTATTCACTATATTGTATCTTTGCCATCAAAAAAACAACCGATGTTAGAATTACACCATGTAAAGATTGACGGACTCTTGGCTGATTGCTCGCTGACAGTGGGCGATGGTGAGATGGTTGGTATATATGGTGAAGCAGGGACAGGAAAGACCACTTTGCTTCGGGCTGTGCTCGGGATGGTGTCTATCGACGGAGGGCATATCAGTATCGATGGTGAATTGCTAACTCCATTGTCGGCTCCTTTTTTTCGGCGCGCTACAGCTTATGTGCCGCAACAACTGTCGCTGGTAGAGGGCTATGATACAATAGCACAATGTGACGCAACGGTAAATTCGCTGAAAATCAATAGTCGAGAAACTTCAGTACAAGAATCTTCTCAAGGTGAAGAAGATGGTCGGACTTGGTCGCAACTTACTGCAGACGAGCAGTTTCTGTCGCTTTTGCATCGTGCCGTTGGCTTGCGAAAGACGCTCGTCGTTGTGGATGAACCTTCGTCACAAATATCAGAAGCAACACGACAGACAGCAGACAAAATGCTTTTGGAAGCAGCTCGCAACGGAGCATCGGTATTGGTTGTTAACCCCCTAATTGCTCAAAAGCAGATACAACTATGAATAGTATCATCTTTCAGTTGTTGGCCGGACTCATGCTGTTGGCCATTCCGTTGACCGTCTTTTATAAGAACGACCGCCGACTACTCTATCGTCTGCTCACTACAACAGGTTGTTGGGCTATTGCCATGTTGGTGCTGGTCGTGGTATTTAATTTTGTGTTTCAATCAGCCGTATGGTGGCTTGACGTTCTGTTGCTACTATTGTTGGAGGTTATAGTAACGATGGTTTGTTGCCGAAAAAAGTGGCTTGTTGTACCAATATTAATAGGAGTAGTACCTGTTACGTTTATTGTGGGGCTTCTGGTGATGGTGATTATGGGTCAGAATCCCTTCGGTAATATTTGGTTTTGGGTGCCTGTAATGGCTCTGCTTCATGGCGAAGCCTTGAGAGCGAGTAGGAGTGGGTTGCTCACTTATGCTTTTAATCGCAAGGTACATGCCAGTATGTTTGAGTATTTGCAGGGAAATGGTGCAACGCAAACAGAAGCCTTGCGCCCATTTCTGGTGCGAGCTATGAGTAAAGCACTTAATCCGTTGCTGACCAAGATGCGCGATACTGGACTCGTGGCAGTTCCTGCAATACTTTGTGTCTTGATGCTCAGTGGGATGCCTCCAATACAGGCAGGTATTTTCGCTGTAGCAGCCACTATTGGAATGGTGTGTTGCTCGGTGTTGTCGATATTGCTTTCTGTTATGGTCTATGAGTGGCTTCGACGCTGAGTGAGGCAGATGGAATATTGATATAGCATAAATAAACGGTATGGAAAACTAAAAAAAAAGCATGGGTTATTGTAATTCCATGAATTTTTTGTAATTTTGCAGACCTAAACAAAGTATAGTAATTTCAATACAAGCAATACAATGGGAGGTTTTTTCGGTACGATCTCGACTAAGGATTGTGTAAACGATGTGTTTTACGGTACAGACTACAATTCGCACTTAGGAACCAAACGCGCAGGATTGGTGACTTTTGATGAGGAAAGCGGTTTTCATCGCTCTATCCACTCGTTGGAACGCCAATATTTCCGTTCGCGTTTCGAAGATGAACTTGACGACTTTAAGGGGCATCAGGGACTGGGTGTTATTAGTGATACAGATCCACAACCCATCATCATCAACTCCCATTTGGGACGTTATGCAGTGGTCACAGTGGCCAAAATCAATAATCTTAGAGAAATAGCTGATGAACTGTTGGCCAACCGCATGCACCTTAGTGAAATGTCGGCGAATGTCATCAACCAGACAGAACTCGTGGCATTGCTTATCAATATGGGAGACTCGTTTGTGGATGGTATCAATAAGGTTTATCAGAAAATACAGGGCTCGTGCTCGATGTTGATTCTTACCGAAGATGGTATTATTGCCGCACGTGACTTCCTTGGACGTACCCCTATCGTTATAGGAAAACGTGATGATGCCTATGCAGTATCAAGCGAAACGACAAGTTTTCCCAATCTTGACTATCAAGTACTGCGCGATGTAGGTCCGGGAGAAATCGTAAAACTGCGTGCCGACGGTATCGAAGTGTTGCAAAAACCTATGAGCCGTTGTCAGATATGCTCGTTCCTGTGGGTGTATTACGGATTTCCTGCCAGCGACTATGAAGGAATCAATACTGAAGCAGTACGCGAGAAGAACGGACGCATTGTGGGTGAGAAGGATACTGAAGTGGAAGCCGACCTCGTTTGTGGTATTCCCGATTCGGGAGTAGGAATGGCCCTTGGTTACTCACACGGAAAGAAAGTACCATACAAGCGTGCTGTATTGAAATATACTCCAACATGGCCACGTTCGTTTACTCCTGGCAACCAGAAACGTCGTGACTTGGTGGCACGCATGAAACTCATTCCCAACCCTGCCATTTTGAAGGATCAACGTGTTGTTTTCTGTGATGACTCTATCGTACGTGGTACCCAGTTACGCGACAATGTGCGTACCTTCTTCGATAATGGTGCAAAGGAAGTACATGTACGTATCTCTTGCCCACCATTGGTGTATGGTTGTCCGTTTATCGGTTTTACCTCACAGAAGAGCCCTCTTGAACTCATTACCCGTCGCATCATCAAGGATTTTGAGGGCGATGAAAATGCAAAACTGGCAGAGTATGCAAAAACAGATTCACCAGAATACAAGCGCATGGTGCAGGAAATAGCCAAGCAACTGGGACTGACGAGTCTGAAATTTGCTCATGTGGAAGATCTTGTCGAATCTATCGGATTGCCCAAAGATCGGGTCTGCACCCATTGTTTTGATGGTAGTAGCTATTGTCATGAGCATGACAATGATCCAGAATAATCGTTAAAAAATGATAATGTTCATCGGAAGGACTATGTCTTTCCGATGAAAAACAGTAACTTTGCATATTGATAAAATATCATAGAAGCGTGAAAATACAGCAAGTGCTTGACGCCCTTGAACAGTTCGCGCCTCTGCCCTTACAGGAAAGTTGGGATAATGCTGGCCTGCAAGTTGGATTGACAGAGGCGGAGGTTTCAGGGGCATTATTGTGTCTTGACGTCAACGAAAAAATTGTTGATGAGGCAATAGAAAAAGGGTGTAACCTGATTATCAGTCATCATCCACTCTTGTTTCGTGGACTGAAACAGATTTGTGGTGCAGATTATGTGCAGCGTACGGTAATGAAAGCCATAGAGCGACATATCGTTATCGCATCGATGCATACTAATATGGATAATGCCAGAAATGGTGTCAACTGGAAAATTGCAGAACGATTGGGGCTTAAGGAAGTGAAATTTCTCCAAGCTAATGGTGAGGCTGACAGCGCACAATCGGGTAGTGGAGTGATAGGCCTGTTGCCCGAAGCCATGGTTGCCGATGATTTCGTCTTGTTGGTGAAACGACAGTTTGACGTGGAATGTGCGCTCTGCAATGAGCTATTGGGACGTCCAATCCGCAAGGTAGCTCTATGCGGAGGAGCAGGTGACTTCTTGCTTGATGAGGCTGTGAACCAACTGGCAGATGCCTTTATCACAGGAGAAATGCACTATCATCAGTATTTCGGATATGAGCAGAGAATCCAGATATGTGTCATAGGACATTATCAGAGCGAACAGTTTACAAGTGAAATATTCCAAGATGTGATACAACGTCAATATCCTGATGTAAAGACATTTATAGCAGAAACAAATACAAATCCAATTATATATCTATAAGCAAATGGCAAAAAAAGATCCATCAGAAATGCCGGTAGAAGAACGTCTGAAGACGCTCTATCAGTTGCAGACTACGCTTTCGGCTATCGACGAGAAGCGTGCGTTGAGAGGTGAACTACCTTTGGAAGTACAGGACCTGGAAGATGAAATCGAAGGATTGACAACTCGTATCGAGAAAATCCAGGCAGATATCAATGAGTATGAGACTGCCATCGTACAGAAAAAAGGCGATATCGAAAACGCCAAAGTCAGCGTGGAACGTTACAAAAAGCAGTTGGACGAGGTTAAGAACAACCGCGAATATGACACTCTGACAAAAGAAATCGAATTTCAGGAACTTGAAATCGAACTCTGTAATAAGAAAATCAGAGAGGCTCAGAATCGTGTGACAGAGAAGAAAGAGGAGCTCGCTGTCAATAAGGAAAACATCGAAGACCGTCGTCAGGCCTTGGAAGTGAAGAAGAACGAACTCGACGAGATCATGGACGAAACTCGTGCAGAGGAAGAAAAACTGAAAATTAAGGTGAAAGACCTTGAGGCTAAGATTGAACCACGTCTCCTTTCTTCATTCAAGCGTATCCGTAAAAACGCTCGCAACGGTCTCGGTATTGTTTATGTGCAGCGTGATGCCTGCGGTGGTTGCTTCAACAAGATTCCACCTCAGCGTCAGCTCGACATCAAAATGCATAAGAAAATTATCGTTTGTGAGTATTGTGGACGTATCCTCGTAGATTCGGAATTGGCTGGTGTTAAGACCGTTACTCCAAAAGCAGAGGAGAAGAAACCCCGCAAGCGTGCTATCCGCAAAACCACGAAGAAGGTTGCTGATGCCAACGATGAGGCTTAATACAAGTCCTAATTCGTTGATAAAATAAAAGGCGCAGAATCATCTGCGCCTTTTGTCTTATTTATGAATTGGGGAAAATAAACTGGTCTTATGAGCTAAATATGAAAATCCTATAAATCTTCATAGTTAGGAATGTCAGGCAGGATGCTGTAGCATCGATGCTCATAGTCCATGCGACAACAGAAGTGTTGCATGCCATTGCTAATCATTAGATAGTCAACATGTAGTAAAAGGTTGTAGGACGAAACTTGGTCGAACACCTTCTGACTTAACGCAACAGTAGGGGCTTTATACTCGATTATCATCATGGGTTGGGCCTGCTTATTGTATAGGATAGAGTCACAACGTAGGCGCTTGCTACCGCATTGTAGCGCAATCTCGTTGCCTAATAATCCTTTGGGGTAGCCTTTTTCTGTCACCAACCAATGTACAAAATGCTGGCGGACCCATTCTTCTGGGGTCAGCTTTACATAGCGACGACGAAGAAAGTCGAATATCTCCGGTTTTTCGCGAGTGCCACCCAACTGGATGGGAAATGAGGGAAGGTTTAATTGAAACATATTGCAAACTTACCGCTTTTTTTTTTGATATTGAAGAAATATCTGAGAAAATTAAATATCTATGAAGAAAAAAGATAGAAACACAAAATAAATGAGTAATTTTGCAGCAATTAAGCACCTAATGAACATTCGAAGGATCATTCTAATGGCCGGAATCGTTGTGCAGGCTCAATGTACTACGATGGCTCTTGCTGGAAACAGTAATGACAGACAGGTTGATTCCATTCACCACGCTATATTGTCGCTCGAAGAACAAGCGCTGTTGGATGCCTATCGGCATGTGTATTATGTTCAAATCTATTCAGGTGATAATGAGCGGCAAACCATTGCTCAAATGCAGCGAGAGGCAGAATTACCCCAGTTCGGGATAAGAAATAGTTTATAAAAAAGTTGGTAGTCTCATAAATATTTTGTACCTTTATAGGTGAAAATCAAATAGTTACAAAAATATTTAATATGACTACCGATTGCAAAGTTACAGAATTATTTTGTATTATAGACGAGTTTTGCAAACATTTTGATGCAGAAAATGCAGGAAATTTGCTGGAAGACAATAGCGGAGTGAAGCGTAGACGGCGTGC
>NZ_NPJC01000041.1:0-527 GCF_002251405.1 Prevotella sp. P4-98
TGTACAATCTGTGCCGTATTCTTCAGCATGTCGTTAATGGTTTCGATAATGTATCTCTTGCGCAGCATCATTCTGTCATAGAACGGCATCAGCTTGTTTTTCATGTTTACGCGCAACCCTGTCACCAGCTGTATTCCATCCTCAAAGAGGAAGTCAAACAGCTTCTGCGAAATATAGCCTTTGTCAGCAAACAGCTTGCCATACAAACGTTTAGCAAGAACCTTGAACACATTCGGGTCCTTGTCGCTGACATTTGCACCAGTAAGTACAAACGCTATTATCTCGCCTCTGTCATTGCACGCAAGATGGAGCTTAAAGCCATGGCACCAACCCATTGTTCCTTTTCCGTCAGTGGCAATTCCCTTGAATACCTTATTGGCATATCTCCTGAGATTATGGCATACGGGTATCATCGTGGAATCAACGAATGTTATGCCGGTACATCTTCCGAAAGCTCCCAGATTAAGGAAGAACATGAGCTGGAAGAACACGCGGCTTTCCAACTCCACAAAGCGGTTGTACGACAC
>NZ_NPJC01000042.1:0-8617 GCF_002251405.1 Prevotella sp. P4-98
GTTCTCTTATCGTCTGCGCAGGCATTCCGTTCTCAATCATCTGACAGATAGCCAGACGTTCTTTCAATGAGCGTTTCTTATACTTCATATTCTTGTTGGTTGTGTCCAACTTTTGGGGTTCAGTTCAAAACAGAAACAAAAAAATAGATTATGAACAGACAGCAACTCATCGAACAGATCAAGACGAAGAAGTCTTTCCTCTGTGTAGGTCTCGACACAGACTTGAAGAAAGTGCCACAACATATTCTTAATGAGGAAGATCCTATCTTCTCGTTCAACAAAGCCATCATCGATGCCACAGCCCCCTACTGTGTGTCATACAAGCCCAACCTGGCCTTCTACGAGGCTTTTGGTGTGAAGGGTTTGATATCGTTTGAGAAGACCGTGAAATACCTCAAGGAGAACTACCCCCATCATTTCATCATCGCTGATGCGAAGCGTGGTGATATCGGCAATACCTCTGCGATGTATGCGCGTACCTTCTTTGAGGAGTATGACATCGACTCGCTGACGGTGGCTCCCTACATGGGTGAAGACAGTGTGACTCCCTTCCTCGGTTATGAGGGTCACTGGGTTATCCTGTTGGCGCTGACCTCCAACAAGGGTTCTCTCGATTTCCAAATGACGACCGACGAACAGGGTGAGCGTTTGTTTGAGAAGGTATTGAAGAAGAGTCAGCAGTGGGGCACGAAGGATAATATGATGTATGTGGTGGGTGCCACCCAGGGTCGTATGTTTGAAGACATCAGAAAACTGGCTCCGGAGCATTTCCTGTTGGTTCCCGGTGTTGGTGCTCAGGGCGGTAGTCTGGAAGAGGTTTGTCGCTATGGTATGACCAGCGACTGTGGCTTGTTGGTGAACTCGTCACGTGGCATCATCTATGCCTCAACGGGTAGCGACTTCGCTGAGGTTGCTGGCCAAAAGGCCAAGGAGCTCCAAGAGCAAATGGCTGTACAGCTGCAATCTGCCGGAGTCATCTGAAATCTCACACTCTGAATAATCCACGGAGGGCACTCTGAATAATCCACGGAGCACACGGATCATCGGAATTTAAACGGAATTTATACGGATATTTTTGGGTTGCGCGAGCGCAAGAAATCTTGGAGGAAATCTTTTTTAAGATGTTGCTTCGCAAGAAATGAATCATCGGATCATCGGAATTTAAACGGATGTTTTTTTGGATTCTTCGCAAGATTTGATATACAAGCAACAACGGGCTGAAGGCCCAATGGCTTCCTTAGCCCAGGGTAACACCCTGCGGACTTGATGTAACATATACACCTACGTCCTGTAAGGACAAAAGTATTTACCTAGATAGGCTGATATCAAAAATCTTTAACTAAAATCTTTACTAAAATGCGCAACAGTACGTTGCTTTTGGGGAGAATTTTATAATGGATCGCCTTACAGGCTCGACATCCTAACTATAATCTTAAAGATAATCTTTAACTATAATCTTTTTCCAGGTTCTCCGTGTGGTCCGTGGATTAAAAAAGATCGGTGGGAACTGTGTGATATAAAAGGAAGAGATGATGAGAACGAGAATCTATGAGCATGTGGTAGAGTTGCCCGATTTCCCCTGCAGGAAGTATTTCCATAGCAGGCAATTGATGCAGATCTACGAAGACGCACAACGCCAGAAACCCTATATGGTCGTGGTGAGCGACGATGACGAACAGGTTGTCGCCCACCTACTCGCGGTGGTGCGCCAACACAGACTCTGGATACCACCATTCCTCATGCAACACGCATGGGTCATAGGAGAAGGGGAATATGAACGCGGTGTCAACAACCGGGAGGAGGTGTTTGACATGATGGTCAGTGCACTCAAGAACAAACTGCAACACCAGGTGTTGTATTTTGAACTGTTAGGTTTCGAGCAGAAGATGTTTGGCTATGGTGCCTTGCGGCGCATGGATTTCTTCCCTGTGAAATGGATGTCTGTGCATAACTCCCTCCACTCTGCCCCACCACAGGACCGTATCTCAGAACGCCTGCTACACCGTATAGAGAACGGTATCGCGCGAGGTGCGGTGACCAAGAAGGTGGAGAATGACGAGGAATTCAATGCCTTCTTCAAACTCCTCAGTCAATACAACTGGTTGAAGCCCTACCACTACCAACCACCAGCATCCTTCTTCCGTTCTCTGATGGATGACGGTCACTGTCAGATCTTCATCACCTTGTTTCATGGACATGTGATCGGTGCTGCGGTATGTATCTATTCTGAAAACGATGTGTATCTCTGGTATTCTGCTGCGCGTCGGAAATCGATGGCACCACTGCATCCTCTCGCTGTGACGTTATGGAAGGCGATGACGGATGCCCACGAGGCGGGTTATGACCATGTGCGTTTCCTCAACGTAGGTATGCCGTTTCGTAGGAATCCCTATCGTGACTTCATCCTTCGGTTCGGTGGCAAGGAATGTAGCACCTATCGGTGGTTTCTGACTCCCATCAAATGGGTGAATCATTTCTTTACGTGGCTTTGGCGGATCATCGGAATTTAAACGGAATTTATACGGATTTTTTTAGTTGCCTAAAGGCAAGAAATCTTTGAGGAAATCTTCTTTAAAGAATGGCCGGAGGCCAGAAATGATTTATTCACTCAGCCTCCGTAAACATAATCTTTAAGAATATGATTTTGGATACACAAGCAACGACGGGCTGAAGGCCCAATGGCTTCCTTAGCCCAGGGTAACACCCTGTGGACTTGATGTAACATATACACCTACGTCCTGTAAGGACAAAAGTAAAACCTGGGTAGGGTGATAGCAAAAATCCTTAAACAAAAATCCTAAACAAAATGCGCTCTTCCTCAGGGTGTTGCCCTGGGCTAGGGAAACCATTGGGCTTTCAGCCCGTTTTTGCTTGTGTATCAAAATCTTTAGAATAATCTTTATTCAAGTTTCGCAACTGAGGGAATTGATTGAAGTTAAAGAAGTTATCACTCCCTACGGTCGTTCGGGAAGTTAAGAGACAATAGCCTTTTGCCGTAAGACGTAGGACATTTGTCCCTTAACTTCTCTCTAACTTCCCTAACTTCCCTTAACTTCCCCACATGCGCAACTTAGGGATAACCTTAACGCTAACCACTAAACACTAATCACTAACCTATAACCTCTAAACACTAAACACTCCGCTTTCTGTGTGTTCCGTGGATAAAGTCAGTCAGACAACAGTAAGGTCTTGAACCAATCTTTCAATACCCCTTTATACTGATTCTGGGAATCGGCGACCAGGATAAGGACCTGGCGACCGTCAGGGAGGCGTGGCCCAAGACACATACCCTCGTAGTTTGCAATATGCTGGGTGGTGAGATTCAACCGCGTGGTCCAAGAGTAGAGTAACTGTTTGGGGAGCACCGCGTCTTCCGCTGTATGGAGGGGATCAATCAGAAACAGGCGACAGGTCACAAAAGAGCCGATATAGTGTTGGGCCACAAAGAACTCACGTTCCAATACCAATAAGCGACCATCGGGAAGCGCTGTCAGTGCAGACACACCATAGACATCGGTACCTCTGCGTTTATTGGTTTGTGGGGCATCCATCACATAGCGCCATTGCCCAGAACAGGTAAGACTGTCAGAAAACTGCAACAGGCGTTGTGAGGTCTCACCAGCGAGAGGCGCTTCTGTAACCGTCCAGAAATGGTGAGAGGCAGGGTGATAGGTCAGCGCCTCCAGACCTTGGTTGGCATGTGCCTGACGGATTACGGTGGGGATATCGAGGCGACGTCCAGTCAACTCTCCTGCAAGGGAATATTCCAGAACCGCATTATCATGTTCACCACTGATAAACAGGGTGCTATCGGGAGTGAACAACGCAATCCCCTCTTCATCACGGTTGGGAATGGCAGAAGAACGGAAGCCCTCATGACGGACATCCGTGAGTTCACCAGAAACAGAGTCAACCATCATAGTAAAGACATGGAAGCCACTGGTAGCAGCCTTATCGTCAACCACAGCATATCGGTTGTTGCCCAATGGTGTTATCCCACTATAGTTACCCGGTGGTACAGATGAAGGGAAATGATGTTGCGGTAAGCCTTCAACCAGGAATGTTGTATCAGGCAATATCTGTGCTGTTATCTGATGTATGACGACCATCAGGAGCACAGCGATGACCAGCAACCGCTTATTCATAGTCATCGACCACACTATTGATGAAATCCATCATGGGTTTCGCCACTTTGAAGATTTCGATGGCGCGTTGCATCCAGTCGGGTTGAGCAAAGAAATCATCGTCAACACGTCGCCAGCAACAATAGTCTTTCTGACGCAGGTAGCGCAGGTAGGCATAGTCGCGTGGAAATCCCACAGGACATGTTTTCAGATGCGTCATACCAAACCCTTGCGCATCCTCCCAAGTAGCAGAATCGGGAGAACCAAAGAGATGTAGGAAATCGGGATTCTCCACACAGCGCAGCCACTCCTCTTCATTGGCCATGATTTCATTGCGACATGCCGTCAGGATATTGGTAGGTAGCCAATAGGTGCCTACTGCCAATATACACTGTCCCGGTTCTATATGCACATAATAGCCGCCATGGAGAGATTTCTTGCCATGTGCAGAGATATACACGCAGAAATGGCGCTTATAGGGAGACTTATCAGGTGAGAAGCGCGTATCGCGATTGAAACGATAGACGCAGTCTTTCACAGAGAGGTGTGCCACGGTAGGATCGAAGGAAGCAATCTGTCGTATCAGTTGTGTAGCCTCCGTTTCAAACTCCTGTCGTGCAGTCTGATACTCATTTTTATGTTCTTGAAACCACTGTCTGTTGTTATTGGCAGCAATAGCCTTGAGGAAGTCGTATATGAGGGTAGTATTCATAGAAAGTCATTTTTATAGTGCTGCAATCTGTCGCTGTCGTACAGCCTCGAAGAGGAGGATGGCCGCAGAGACACTGACGTTAAGGGAGTCTAGGCGTCCCAACATAGGGATGCGGATATGTGCTGATGCCGCCTCCCGCCACTGTTGGGTGAGTCCTGTGGCTTCAGTACCCATGACGATAGCAGTAGGCTGTTGCATATCGACATCATAATAGAGGTGGGAATCCTGCAGTTGTGCTGTCAGAATCTGTATGTTTCTATCTTTCAAGAACTGGATACATTCCTCTGACGAGCAGGCAACGGTCGGTACAGTGAAGATTGCCCCGATACTGCTGCGTATCAGATTAGGGTTGTGGAGGTCTGTCAGTGGATCGCAGACGATCACCGCGTCAGCCTGTGCAGCATCAGCAGAACGGAGTACCGCTCCGAGGTTGCCAGGTTTCTCTACGCGTTCTAAGATGACGAGTAATGGTGATGAAGACAGTTTCAGTTCGTTCAGCGTCAGTGGTTTGTCGAAGACCACGGCAACGATTCCCTCTGTAGATCCTCGGTATGCGATTTTCTCATAGACCTTAGGTGTCACGGTGAAGAGGTGTGGTGCAGACGGTCTGGTGTCTTTTGCTAACTCAGGGCACAGGAAGACGGACTCTATCTGATAGCCAGCCTCCTGACAGTGTTGTAGTTCGCGGAGTCCCTCAACGACGAAGACGCCTTGTTTGCGGCGCTCTGATGATTTCTGTTGTAGGAGAACCAGTCGTTTGACCTGTGGGTTCTGAAGACTTGATATTACAGTTTCGTTCATCATATTTATTCTTTGTTTTGATGCTGTTTGTGGTGCATCATCGCACTGAATGGGTTTTGATTTGCAAAGTTACGACTTTCTTCGACAAATGTCGCACGGATCACTGGAAATTTATCCACGGAGGGCACTCTAAATAATCCACGGAGGACACGTTTTTTTATCCACGGAGCACACGGAGGACACGGATATTTTGGGTAGCCTACGGCTAGAAATCTTTGGGGGAAATCTTCTTTAAGATGTTGCTTCGCAAGAAATGAATCATCGGATCATCGGAATTTAAACGGAATTTAAACGGAATTTAAACGGAATTTTTATCCACGGAGCACACTCTAAGCAATCATCGGAATTTAAACGGATGTTTTTTTGGATTCTTCGCAAGATTTGATATACAAGCAACAACGGGCTGAAGGCCCAATGGCTTCCTTAGCCCAGGGTAACACCCTGCGGACTTGATGTAACATATACACCTACGTCCTGTAAGGACAAAAGTATTTACCTAGATAGGCTGATATCAAAAATCTTTAACAAAAATATTTGACCAAAATACGCTCGAGTACCTCGCTTTATGGAGGGATTTTTTGGGGATCGCATCGGAGATGCTCGAAATCTAAACTAAAATCTTAACGAAAATCTTTAACTAGAATCTTTTTCCGTGTCTTCCGTGTCCTCCGTGGATTTTTTGGGGGTAGCGTTAAGGTTATACAGTATAGTGTTAAACTTTGAAAAGTGTATGACGGAAATCAAAATTATTTCTTAACTTTGCAGTATCAATTCCAAGACTCATGACAGAACAACAGCAAGACAAGCAATGGGGAGGGCGCCGGAAAGGTGCAGGGCGCCCACCAACGGACAGTAAATCATTTACTTTCCGTGTACCAGGCGATGTAGCACATATCATTGATTCACAGGAGAATAAAACAGAGTTTATCAAGCGTTGCATCATCAGAAGCATACAGGGAGACGAGGCATCCGCCAATACCTTGTCGTGGGGTAACGTATATCCCGCTACTCGTCTCAAAGAGATGCACGTGCCTTTCTTCGATGTACGTATTGTGGCAGGGTTTCCCCTACCCCTCGACAACGACGAGCGCAGTCAGGACATTGACCTGCTGAAGATGTTGTGTGCCAATCCAGAGGCCTGTTATCTGATTCGTGTCAAAGGGCGTTCGATGATTGATGCCGGTATTATGGATGGCGATATTGTCATTGTGGATAAGAGCAACCGTAACCCGTCTCCTTCGGAAGTTGCAGTATGTGAACTGAATGGGGAATACACCCTCAAGCGTTTTGAACGCCGTGGTGACACCGGTTGGCTGATTCCTGCCAATCCCGACTATCCAGAGATAGAGATCACCCCCAATGATTCATTCAGTATTTGGGGCACCGTCACCTATATTATCCACAAGCCCCATTGAGACCATGTATGCCCTGGTAGATTGCAACAGTTTTTTTTGTTCGGTAGAACGTGTATTCCATGCTGGTTTGCGCCACAAGCCCCTGGTGGTCTTGTCGAGCAACGATGGCTGTATTGTGGCGCTCACCCCTGAAGCCAAAGCCATCGGTCTTCATCGTGGTGACCCGATATTCCAGGTGGAAGACATTGTGAAGGCCCATCATGTAGAAGTGTTTTCAGGTAATATGTATCTCTATGCTGCCATGAGCAAGCGTATCACCAGTATCTTACGCCATTCCATCCATCAGGTGGAGAACTACAGTATCGACGAGAGTTTCTGTAATCTAACAGGCTATGGAGGTCATTTCGACCTTGTCGGTATGATGCGCGACATAGGACGTAAGATTCAACTATGGACAGATATTCCTGTCAGCATTGGCATTGCCCCTACTAAAACATTGGCCAAGATGGGTAGTAAGTTTGCCAAGCAATATCGTGGTTACAAAGGCGTATGTCTCATTGAGAGTACCGCACAGCGTCGTAAGGCCCTGTCGATGTTCGACCTTTCTGATGTTTGGGGCATAGGGCGTCATACCCTTGAGTGCCTCAACTATCACGGCATCAGTACGCCATTGGAGTTTGCAGACAAGAGTGAGGCATGGGTGAAGTCACATTTACACAAGCCAGGAGTACAGACATGGCTTGAACTCAATGGTATTCCTGTTATCGATACGTCAGAGGTTGTGCGCAGAAAGACCATCTGCACCAGTCGTAGCTTTGGTGATATGGTCAGCGACCTTGCTTCCTTAAAGGCAGCAGTAGCCTCTTTTTCCGCCAGTTGCGCCAATAAGTTGCGTGCAGACGGATCGGCAGGCAAGACGGTGAGTGTATTTCTTTATAGTAACAGGTTTCGTGAAGATCTCCCGCAATACAACAATACTGCATCGGTGTCTTTGTTACTCCCCACATCGGACACCATGGAACTGACTCAAGCAGCTCTACGCGTGCTTTCAGCCATCTATCATCCCGATATCCTTTACAAGAAGGCTGGTGTTGTCATCAGTGATATTGTGTCAGCGACTCCTATGCAGACCGACCTTTTTGATACGATTCATAATCGGCAAGAGCGCAACAGTCTGATGAATACGACAGACCGCCTTAACCACCGTTATGGATTGAAAACCATTCGGTTGGCAGTGGAAGGTACGGAACGGCAAGCCTGGATGGTGAAATCTGATCACCGTAGTCCTAACTATCTCACTGACATCACTCAACTCCTTACTATCCGCATCTGAATATCTCACACGGATTGTTTTTATCCACGGAGGGCACGGATCATCGGAATTAGACGGAATTTATACGGATGGTTTTTATAGCCTGAAGGCTAGAAATCTTTGGAGGAAATCTTTAATAAAATATGGCCTATGGCCAGAAATAATCTACCACTCTGCCTCCATAAATAACGTGAGTTCGACGAAATATAAGTGTCTAAAAATTTGGTGATTAGCGAAAATTGTTGTAACTTTAAGGTGCTAAAAAATCAAAAGTTTACAAACAATAATCGCTATGATCACCGAGGACAAAGTT
>NZ_NPJC01000043.1:0-258 GCF_002251405.1 Prevotella sp. P4-98
ATTCAATCCAATAAAGTGATTCTCGAGCCTCCTTTAGTGCAATAAAAGATTTGCTTTTGAAATCAGCTTTACTAATGCCGTTACATGCCTCGGCATTATTGGCTCCAATGCTGGTTCCTGCCCGAAGGTGCATGACAAGGGACAGGTACGTGTCATAGGGGGCAAGCTACTTCCTTACGAACTGAATCACTCCCCGACTGATGCCTGTCAGTCGCTCCAGCTGCCGCACTGATGCACCCAACTCTCGCAACAGGCCTA
>NZ_NPJC01000044.1:0-9844 GCF_002251405.1 Prevotella sp. P4-98
TGATACACAATTTCTACAAGACCATCATGAGCAGGCTTGACACCAAGGCTTTTGGGCTCAAGAAAACGAGTCGCATAAAGGCTTTTGTCTTCAGATTCATCTCCGTACCTGCCAAGTGGATCATGACTGCAAGGCAATACGTGCTGAATATCTACACAGAGAACCGAGCTTATGCAAGACCCTTCAAAACAGAATTCGGATAAGAATCCTTTCTTTCCGGTTTGAATCTGCGTATTACCTCAAGTCGCATCGTGGGGTAAGGGGATGGTGGCTACATATTGATGTTGTGCTGTTGCTTTTTACTGAAAGCTGCTACTAACGACTCATAAATCTACCCTTAATCGTGTATTGGATGATAGTTGCGGATTTTAGGATTATAATTGAGGCCAAACAACAGGCCGCCAATCATGATTATCAGCAGGCAATCTATCAATTAATGCAAGTGCCCAACATTTGTGATTGTGCTGAAAAGTGCCAAACGCTCATGATAGAGTATTACGATGCATACACAGAAACAACAGCCGTAGAACTTTTGAGTACCGCAAAGTCTAAGTGGGCAAGTTCTCCAAATGCAAGTGGTGCTGCTATGGCTGCAGATGTGATAGCACAGATTCCAGCAGGTACAAAGGTACAGGCAGAACTCGATGCGTTGATAGCTGAGATAAACCAAAAACTACGTGAAGATGAGAAACGTGATTGGGAATTCAAAATGCAGCAATATAATGATGAGATTGCTCGACAGAAGCGGGAGTATGCTTTAAGAAAGCAACAACAAGAAGCGGATATTGCTTATAGAGATCGCCAACAAATTGCTGATAATGAATACCGAAGAAAGGAACAGGTGGCAAGAGATCAACGAAGGCGCATGCTGATTGATGCTTGTCGTCAAGTAGGATTGGCCTTCGCCAAGAACTATCAGCCGCCTACATATAACGTAAAAAATGTCTATGCATGGTAATAACTTAAAAACAATTGAATGATGAGAAAATTCCTTTTATCAGTTTTACTCTGCAGCTTTACAGCTATGGTGTATGCGCAGAGTTTTGATCAGGAGCGTATCGCCCTGTCAAAGTTTATTGAGCGTATGTTCAACAATGCACCCTTTGAAGGATGCCGCATTGTGGATGATTACGACAATAGTTATCTGTTATCTGTAGTGGAATTGGACAAATCAAAGTACAAAACCAGTTCCGTAATGAATCGTGTGGCCCAAGTGAAATCCCAGCGTAATGCAGGTGAATTCTTCAATGGTACTCAAAGTTATTCCGAAATAACGATTCGTACACCTAAAAGCGAAGAAAAGGGTGGTAAAGAGATGGCGGAAACGTATGAGATTATTAGAACAAATTCCACAGGATTTGTACAGCAGTTAGCTCTCTTGACCCAATTTGAAAGTAACAATGGAACTGCCGTGTTTGTATTTTATAAGAAAGTAAACAAATAACAATTAAAACTTATTATTATGAATCATCTATTTCAATTAAAAAACTTGTCAGCTATTTTGCTGATTGCAATGTGTTCTTATTCTGCAAATGGATTTGCCGAAACACAAGGGAAAAAGAAAACAAAAGTAGCTCAACAGCAAACGGTAAAAGAAGACTATGGTAATACCGTTACATTAGTAACATCAGGCTCTGGCTCAAATGAAGATGAGGCAACACGAAATGCTTTGCGTAATGCAATTGAACAGGCTTTTGGAACTTTTGTGTCTTCCAATACTACAGTTGTAAATGACGAACTTGTAAGTGATGCAATAGCATCTGTTAGCTCTGGAAATGTATTAGGATACGAACAAATATCATGTTTTGACACTAATGATGGCTGTGTGGTGTCTGTAAAAGCTGTAGTGTCTATTGGAGGACTAGTCTCTTTTGCTCAAAATAAGGGAATGGAAACAGAATTAGCTGGAAATACTTTTTTACAGAACAAAAGATTGGCAAAGTTGAATAAGGAGAACGAAATGAAAGCATTAACTAATCTTGTTGACCAGTTGTTTATTTTTCTTTCCCAAGCATACGATTATACGGTGGACGTAGGACAGCCTTCAGGTGATGGTGTCTATTCTGTCTTGGTAACGATAAATGCAACACCAAATAATAACATGAACAGTTTCTGGGATATTATAGATAAGACCTTAAGCAGTTTGAGTATGTCACCTTCGGAAAGTCAAAATTATCAATCGTTAGGAATGAAAACATATCAATATTGTTATGGTCCTGAGTTTGAAAGGTTTAAGATTGATACGAAGCAGAACTTAGTAGGAACAAAATCAAGGTACATTTTGAGAACAAATATTGGAAGAGTTGCCTATGGACGAGTATTAACAGACAAAGAAACTGAGTTTAATCTTTTACAGATGATTGAGAATGTAGAAAAAATGGGTAAATATTGTTATGAAATATACGATAATATCGGTACTGTAATAACTCCAACAATAGAAGAGGGAGCAAATAAAGTAGGAAGAAGCATTGATGGTTTCAAATTAGGACCAGTAGGAGATGCCAAAACATTCTCTATAGTTCTGATGCCAACTGGCAATGGAGGCGCAAGATTTAATATACCAAGTAATGCACGTCTGAATAGTTTTCAGCTAATTTATCAAGAAGACCAACTATCAAAACTGCAAAAGGTTTCTGTACGCCCACACGGAATTCAGTTTTCTAAATGAGACAATTATATAATACAGATAGTAAAAAAACAGTATCATATGAAGATTTCAAAAGAATTATTGTTACAGGAAGGCTTTGAAGAACGTGTAATAGAAGGTCAGACGATATTTGTAAAAGGGCATGTCGCTCTTGTTTACGTGTTTAATGTGTGGATACCATGCTATTACTCGTTTGGGACAATCCTTGCAGATCGGTTATATATTAATACAATGGAAGAATTGGCTGTATTAAACAGTTGAATTCCTATAGTAGGATGTATTGACAAAAAAAATGTAAAGGTTATAGAGAATTCAAATTCTTCGTAACCTTTACTATTTAATCCTGTGCAATCATTAGCATAAGTGTCGTTTAAATAGAAAAAGGATGCATAAAGGGAAATACTACTACTTCAACAGATTCCGCCCCTCATTCCCTTCCAGCACCTGCATTTGCTGGATAGCAATTTGATTGAGTTTCACAAGCCTTTCGCCCTGAGGTACACCATCGTTGATGAGCACGGCGTTAATATTCTCCATGTTTGAGAGACAGATGAGTTCATTGATGGTGGCATAGTCGCGTATATTGCCTTTCAAGTCAGGATTGGCTTCTTGCCATTGTTTGGCAGTCATTCCAAACATTGCCACATTCAGTACATCGGCTTCCTCGGCATAGATGATACTTGCCTGCGCAGAAGTAATTTCAGCAGGAATCAAATGGCTCTTAATGGCATCAGTATGGATATGGTAGTTAATTTTTGATAGTTCTCTCTTAGCCGTCCAGCCCAACATTTTTTGCTCCTCGGCTTTCAGACGTTGGTATTCCTTGACCAGTAGCAGTTGAAATTTGGGGCTTATCCACATTCCAAAATGGTAGGCAATATCACGATGGGCATACGTGCCACCATAACGCCCGGCCTTAGAGAAGATACCAATGGCACCTGTCTTTTCTATCCATTTTTTTACTGACAAAACGAATTTATTGCTACCCGCCATATTTCTAAATGTACCGAATTCGGTACAATTAAAATTGGGATTGTAGAGCATTTCCCATTCACCAAGGTACTCAATCGTGCTTTTCAGACTGAGCCAACGGAAGATGATGTGCTCCTGCAATTGACTACGAGCCATATCGGTCAGCGAAATGTAGTCAGTCATTGTGCGAAACGATGGTAATCTCCGTATTCTGGACATTAATCTTTGCCATAAGTGATCTATCTATTATGAATTATGTGTGCAAAGGTAGTAAAAAAAAATTTGAAACATAAGAATAATCTGCATATTATTTCGATAGAAGGACGTAGCCTAATACGCACTTTTCTGGCAGGTGCCACAAAAGATGCCGCAATCAGTTCAAAGGTGTTGAGCAAGCTCAAAAGAAAAAGTTGATCCCAGATTTGTTCAGTTCGAAGAAATTATGTACCTTTGCACCCGATGATGAGCCATAGTACGGCTGGTGGCTCACTGTCGGGTGTTCATTGAAAGCAGTTTATAGCAGAATGTGGAATTGAGTACGGTTGCCAATTCGTAACCCCATTTTCCCTCAATCCTCCAGACTGCCTTTATACAAAGAAAAGCCGAGAATTCTTACAAAGTTACGAAAAAAAGTTGTAACTGATTACAGATTTTAGAAGATTAACGTATTTCCTCCTAAAATATACCGTAAAACTATTCCGTTGCACTGCTCGATACAAGTGTTGGCGTCCCCCCTGTGGAGTTTATGGAGAAGGAGTAGAGGGGAATGGAAAGGCATAGGCATGGCTTACACCATTTGTCACTTGTCACTTGTTGATTTTACTAAGCTATATTTGGCTGGTTCGCAGATTTTCGCTATCTTTGCCCCAAAGGACAAAAGATATGAAGAAAAGTAAGCCATCAGCGAACCCCGTCTTGCAGTGTTCCTCCTAAAATATTAGAGAGATTTTCAAAATCTTGCAGGATGCAAATCATAAAATGGAAGTTTACTTTATTAAGAGTGATTTCTGTGTGACATTAAAAATTCCTGTGATTTACCTTTGGTTATTTCTGTGATATCAACATTCATCCGGACATGATGTGATGCCTTCATCAATGAGAAGTTGGGCACAAATCTCTGATATGTTAGAACCATCGGTGGCTGTAAAATGAGGACTTCAATGAAATAAAGGATTGTATTGACACCAAATATTATCATACTGTAAATATATTAGATATGTCTTATGTTAATATTGTAAAGTTACCATACTTACATCACACAAAATGGTGATATGCAGGACTCTTGTGTGGCTTTGCATGATTTTTATGGTTTGACCTGTGGTTGAGCCTATGAGGATGGGGCTGTTGCACTTACAGCAGGGTGTTTTGGGTGGACAGGACATTATCTCTGTCGGTTATTTGGAGGATAACAAGGCATTAAAAGCCCATAGAGGGGCTTCTACATGGTTGAACCATAGGGTTTCCACGGGATGGACGAAATGGTTTTATTCGCCGCGGAAATGCTCAGTGTGGACAGGAAGTGCAGGGTTCTGCCTCGGCAGATTGGGAGCAAAAGGCATTTTGCTGGTTTGTGGTTGCAGAAGGGTATTCTGCCAGCCATGAAGGTGGCTACTCGTCGAGTTGCCGATAGTTTCTCGTCGGCATCTCGATCGATATTCGTTGCTCTTTCGTTCGTTTTTCGCTTGTTCCTCGTTCGGTCCTCGTTCGGTCTTCGATAGACTAACGAATAAGCAACGAGAGACGAACGAGAGACGAACGAGGACCTAACGAGAAGTTAACGGGAACCGAACGAGAAGCGATCGAGAAACCGTGAACTATCTGTCGTGACCAAATGGCATGAAAATCCGTTAAATTTGTAAGCATAAGCGGCATTTTAGTTGTTGAGTTATTTGTTTGATTTTTGGTTTAAAGGTTTCTTTCTTGTTTTTAGGAATTATCCTCGGCTTGAATTACAAAGTTACAACATGACACCCCCGGAATGCAAGAGTTTTGGCAGTTTTTATTTGATATTTAATATTATTTAACTTTATTATAGATATTTTTATAGAGCAACTCGTTTTAATTTGGGCTTTGATTGAATATCAAGAAGATGGACGTCTGCCTAAATAAAACAGGTAACAATATGGAAACGAGCGGGATTCTGCTCGTTTCTGTATTTTGCAATATATAAAGAACGCCTAAATTCGGGATGATAAAGATACGATAGTTTTCTAAATATCCCATAAAAAGCAAGGAGAAATTTATGGTATTTAGAGCTTTTTGCGTTAAATCTGATGCTTACCAGCAATATGTATCCAAAATAAACAGGTGCTCGGATATAGCCTATCTGAACACTTGCAGACATAACGTTTTGTCGCTGACGATGATTTTAACATCGGCTTTCATATACTTTTGCAGTATAGGAGTATTTTGTCCCTGTGTACTCACTGTGGCTATAGCCATAAAATAGTTACCATCTTCCCTATGTATGAGCCTGGCTTTATGGCTTGTGATGTCGCAGTTACAAGATGCATTATCGTTGCCCTCGAAAGATACATGAGCCGTCCTTGGCTCATCGAAAAAATACAAATACTTGTATGGCACAAATACTTGCACTGTTCTTTGATTGATGACCTCACCATTAACCTCTATGGATATAGGATAAGGTACCTTGTAGAAAGCAACTGCGAGGGCGAGGACTATTATCGTAATGACAACCGTTCCCAAGCTGACGAGGCGAGGAGGAACTTTACCTATCACGTTCCTCACCTTCTCGCTTCTCAATTCGATGTTATCTGATTCTTTTTCTTTCCGTTCCATGTCAAAAACAATTTAGTTTCCCAATTCCAGTTGATTCTTCACAAGGTTATAATATGCCCCTTGCTTGGCTGTCAAGGACTCATGGTTGCCAACCTCGACCACCTTGCCATGGTCGATGACTACGATTTGGTCGGCATTCTTCACCGTGCTCAGTCGATGTGCTACTATAACAACCGTCTTGCCCTTATAGAACTTATCCAAGTTCTCCACGATGCTTCTCTCATTGTTGGCATCAAGTGAGTTGGTCGCCTCATCAAGGAAGATGTAGTCTGGATTCTTATAGACAGCCCTTGCAATCAAGATACGCTGCTTCTGCCCTTGGCTCAGTCCTACACCATCACGACCAATCTTGGTGTTGAACTTCAGAGGCAAAGCCATCACGTAATCCTTGATGCAAGCTATCTCGGCAGCTTTCAACAACCTTTCCTTATCTATATCGCCATCATCAACAGCAATATTTCTTGCGATACTCTCCGAGAAGATAACACCATCCTGCATGACAACACCACATTGTCTGCGCCACCACTTTTTGTTGAGTTTGTTAATGTCTGTATTTCCAATGTTGATTTTTCCCTCCAAGACAGGATAGTAACCAAGCATCAAACGGATGAGGGTGGTCTTTCCACTGCCAGATGCGCCAACGATGGCTGTTACCTTACCTTGCGGAATGTGAATGCTCACATCGTCTATGGTTTTGCGCAAAGCATGTGGGTCGTACTTGAACATGATGTTCTTGATGTCAATGCCATCATTCTTATCTTCAATAGAAGTTAACAAGCCTTCCTTTCCATTCTCATCATCCATCTGGTGAATCTCGTTGATTCGCTCCAAGCTAATCTTCACATCTTGCAGGGAATAGAAGAAGTTCATCAGTTGCTCCACAGGCGAGTTGAGCTGTCCGATGATGTATTGCACGGCAAGCATCATACCAAGTGTCATTTGCCCATGAATTACGGCGGTGGCTGCAACTACCGTAATGATGATGTTCTTCACCTCGTTGATAAAGATACTTCCTGCCTCCTGTGTCTGTTGGAGTTTGAGTGATTTCATCTGCACCCCAAACAAGTCTGCTTGCGTGTCCTCCCATTCCCATCTTCTACGTTGTTCACAATCCTGCAACTTGATTTCCTGCATGGAGGTGATAAACTCATAAGTTTTGTTATTGTTGATGGCTTGCTGCTCAAACAGTTCGTAATCAAGCACCTTTCTTCGCTTCAAAAACAAGGTCATCCATGCGCCATAGAGGATGCTTCCCAACAAGAAGATGGCAAATACCAACTTATTGTAGAAGAACAGCACCACCGAGAATACCACGAAAGTAAGCATGGCAAAGGTGATGTTGAGCGTCTGCTGTGTTAGGAAATTATTCACACGGCTATGATCGTTCATCCTCTGCATCAAGTCGCCCATGAGCTTCGTGTCAAAGAAAGAC
Source organism: Prevotella sp. P4-98 (assembly GCF_002251405.1). Lineage (NCBI taxonomy): Bacteria > Pseudomonadati > Bacteroidota > Bacteroidia > Bacteroidales > Prevotellaceae > Prevotella > Prevotella sp. P4-98. Next base: position 7,851 of record NZ_NPJC01000044.1, read on the forward strand.
ATCGGTAGTTTCAAGAGTTTGATAAAGAAGTCACTAACCAATGAAATGTTAATACGCAGAGAAATGTGAAGCAAAAGCCATCTGCGGATAAAGTCGATTGCCGTTCTGCTGATTGTAAGCATCAATTGCCCCAACAAGATAAGCCACACAAAACCAATGTCTTGGTCCTTGATGCCGACATCCACAATGGACTGTGTGAGGAATGGCAAGACAAGTTGCAAAAGACTACCAATAATCAAGCCTAAAATGATTTGCCCAAAATACTTGCGATATTTCTTCACATAACCAAAGAGAAAGCGGAAAGATCTTTTCTCTTTGATGAGTTTTTCACCCTCCATCTTATAAGTGAAAAAAGCAGGAGTGGTTTCCAAGAACATGGCGATGCCTTTGTCTTCTTCATTCGATCTTGTACTTATCCAATGCTTTTTGAACTCCTCAAGGCTGTACGTTACCAATCCCTTTCCAGGGTCTGCGATATAGAATCTCTTTCCTTTCTTCACCTTGTATAGAACCACAAAGTGATTCTGGTTCCAATGAATAATACATGGAAGAGGAACTTCGTTTAAAATAGAAGTTGTAGCTCTTGCACATGTGGTATGTAAGCCTAGAATGTTTGCAGCTTCATTGATACCCAGCAGGGACACACCCTCCGTAGTAGCAAAACAAAGTTTCGACAAAGAATCCATAGAATATTCCCTGCCGAAATATTTGCAAATCATTTGCAAGCAGGCTATACCACATTGCATAGAATCATGCTGTACACATAGGGGAAAAGGGTTCTCATATGCCATATCGCGAAGAATCTATAGATTTCTTTTTCGTTTCTTTATAATCTTTAAATCGATATCGCATGGTTAATGAAAACATTCTCATATCAATATCATGATTGAATGCATACTTCATATCATAAACACTACATTTTGTTTTCATTCTGTACGTATCGAAAATATCTTCTCCCCTAAAGATAAATGTCAATCCATCTATACTGGTGTGCCATGTAATGCCTAATGAAACAGAATACATACTTGGAACATCATACATTCCTTGTATAACAGGAAATTGATACCAACCAGAAATATCTGCACTTATTTTTTTCCTAAATAAAACAAAATTATTGGTAAGTCTAAACATTCCAGAGGTCTTTTTTTTATTAAAAGTCAAATCATCTTCAATCGCCCCACTTTGATGCATATTGAAAGCCATTGTCGTAAACTTCGATGATATGTTAGAAGTCCACTTCACTGGAACAACGGCTATAAGACCATATCGATAGTTTTGAGAAAAATTCAGGTATTTGTATATTGCTAACAACTCAGTACATTTCAATATCATATTTTGCGTAAAAAAATCAGGACTTGTTTCTGCAAACATACCAAATATATATTTTGATTTTATTATATAGTTTAAATTACTACTATATTTTACATACGGCTTTAAATCTGTATTACCATCACTGACACAATAAGAATTTATCAAAATACGATTTGCAGCAGTTGTCCAATATGTTGGATAACGCTTTTCACTATTCAAGCTCAATTGTAAAACACTTCTTGAAGTAGGTCTATAAACACATGTCAAAGATGGATATATTTGACATTGACTCCATAGAGTTTTTGCACGCTCGTGATTTTTTATATATGTAGAGTGAAAATACTCACTTGCCAAAGAAACATTCAGAAAACCTTTTTTGGCAAAGGGATATCTATATCCAATGTGAATTTGCGCTGTTTGCTCTTTTTGCGTAAAAGATAGATTATCATCAAAATTCTTTCCTATAACACTTATCCTTTTATCACTTGACGTTGAGACTATATTTCCTTTAATTCCAAAAGTAAAACGTCCTCCCATGATTATTTTTTCACCATTCATATAAACCTCAAATTTATTAGAGTTTTGCTTATATGTACCATCTTGTTTTACTTCATCAATTTTTTCTAAATACTGATTTTCTCTTTGAGTAAATAAAGTTATATTAGTACCTAATTCTATATTAT
>NZ_NPJC01000045.1:0-261 GCF_002251405.1 Prevotella sp. P4-98
AAGATTGCTAAAGTGCAATTATCAGTTCTTTTATAAATACAAAAGCAGTTTCTTGATAACTTTCATTACAGCTTACAACAAATATTAGACAATACTGAATTTAAATCGCCCTATTCTATTTTGGTCCAATATATAGCATTGCTAAAGTGCAATTATCAGTTCTTTTATAAATACAAAAGCAGTTTCTTGATAACTTTCATTACAGCTTACAACAAATATTAGACAATACTGAATTTAAATCGCCCTATTCTATTTTGAGCA
>NZ_NPJC01000046.1:0-108154 GCF_002251405.1 Prevotella sp. P4-98
CATGTACGAAGGGTAGGATGATACGAGAGATGGCGCATCAGTTGTGACGTTACATCTTCCACGCATGAGCCGCCACAGAAATAAACGCTCATCAGCGAACGGACTATCTCGCTGAACTGATATCCGAAGATACTGCTGCATCTCTGACCCAGTGTTGAGTCGATAACGGGTGAAAGCATGGAGTCAAATTTCTCCATGATTGAAAAAATTCCTCCAAAAGGTGTGAGTTTCTCAGATTTAATTTGTATTTTTGCCATGTCATATTAGAGTTTTGCTTGTTTTCTTTTTGCAACACTAAGATAAGTGAAAATTCTGACATGGCAAAATCCTGGGCAACTTTTTGTTGCTCAGGAACTTATAAATAAAGTTAAATTATAGTGTTGCGGAATTAAGGCTTTTATGATATGTCACCGCGATTTAGCTTTTTCCACCGAAATAGAACAGGCTTTCAATGCTATGCCTATTCCTGACAAATATAACGACCACAATGTAGGAAAGAGAGTCTTCTATACCACAGAACGAAAACTGAAGATGAAGGAACTTGATCATCATTATGGTTTCAAGATCAACGACTTGTCTGACAAAGCAAAGATGAACGACTTCGACCTGATTCTTCAGCAGCAACACATTGCGAGTCGCCTTGTTGCACGATGGTTTCAGCGCAAGAAATCCACAGGCATTTGTAGTATGAACCTTGTTCAAGAGCGTGGCTATAATAATGCATCTGAAATGGAGAAACGCCTTGCTGCCCTTTCTGTGCGCACAGATGCGCTGTTGCAGGATGCTGGCGAGGAGTTAATCGGCAGTACATTTGTATTGATCAACGATATCCGCTATATAGATAAAAGTTCCGGATCTGCTGTTATTGGCGGAATAGTGAGTGCTGCTATTCAAACCAACAATATTCTGAATGGTTCCAACACCATTGGTCAGGATGATTTAGGAACACTTATCGCCACATACAAAGGATTCAATGTTAAAATCAACACTTACCTTTATCAATTGGTGTGGGATAAAGATATCTCATCGTTCTTTTATAATGAAATATATACAGACACTATAGACGATAGAAAGAAACAAAACTTCGAAAACAACCGAGGCAAATTCACACTGATATTCCTTGGCATGCAGGAAAGCAGTGGCAAAGACATTTCTTTCATGGGTATCAACGAATCAGAGCCACAGGTCATGGTGCGCAAGGCTTGTCAACGGGCTTTGGATGAAAATGTGGCAAACCTCCAGAAGAACTTCGATGTATTCAAGATTAAGTCACCATTATTGGCCGTTGCACCTTTGAAATGTGAAATTGGAAAGAAAGAAGGTATTACCGAGAAGAGTCGTTTTGAAGTCTTAGAGGCTGTAGAAGACGATAAAGGCCACATAGAATATAAGCGTGTTGGTGTTATACGTCCTGCAAAAAATCTGATTTGGGACAACCGCTTTATGGCAAAAGAGGAAAAGGCAGAAGGTGCAGAATTGGGATTCACAACTTTTGAGAAGGTCAGCGGTAAAGATTTCTATCCTGGCATGTTGATTAGAGAGATCAAGTAACATCGGCTATGGGAGAAAAGAAGAAGTAAAAAACACATATATGGTTACCTTTCGGCGATAGGCTGTTGCAGCATGATCTTCCTTCGTTGCAAAATCATTCATGTACATGCCATCTTTTCCGTTACGTTAAAATGGTTTGTTCGGAATATCCATACCTTTGCAATTGGATATCAATCAACACTATTATAATATGGATAAGAAAGAAATGAGATTTTGCCAAAGCTGCGGTATGCCGCTGACAGACGATATTCTTGGTACCAATACCGATGGCAGCAAGAGTGAAGAGTTTTGCATCTACTGCTATAAAGACGGGGCATTTACCGGCAACTACACTATGGAAGAGATGGCAGATTATTGTTCAATGTTTGTAGATGAATACAACAAGAACATGGGAAAACAACTCACAAAGTGTGAATACAAGCAACAACTACTGCAGTGGTTTCCGAAACTCAAGCGATGGAGCATGCCACAGGATGCCATTCCACATGCCGACCATCCCATGAAACAGGTATATATCGACCACATCAATGCACTCGGCATTGACGAACTTCACGTGAACAATCTCTATGTCTTCATGGGTGCTATGGTCAACCAATCCTATACCGTCAATGGCAATAACACCAAACTTCTTAATGATGATGAGGCATATTGGGGAACTCAGATTCAGAAATCAAATGGTCGTTGCTATGGTGTTGCGTGTAATGAGAAGTATATTCTCGTGAGCGAATATAACAGAGATGGTAGCAATGCCGAAGTTGTGACCTTAACCCGAATCGACCATGAAGTAGGAAAGAAATAGAATCTACATCGTTCTCGTGCGCACGCATGCGTATGTATGCACGCGCACGCGATGTCGAAAAAATCGACCACTCGACCACCACATAGCATATCTCGCTGTAAATTACCCGTTTATGGTGGTGGTCGATTGTTCTCTGAGTGCTTTTTCGACCACCAATTGACCACCCATCGACCACCATGCGCTTATTGTTGTTAAGATGATGACTGTTTAGATAGCGAAGTAAACTAATAGCGACAACACCTGTTCCTAATATTTGAAAGTACTTGTTTCTTATGTTTGAAAAGACCTGTTTACAACGTTGAAAAGACTTGTTTACAACGTTTGAAAACAACTTTATCAAACGTTGGATAACATCATTATCAAACGTTGGATAACATCTTTGTCAAACGTTGGATAACACCTTTGTCAAACGTTGGATAAAAACATTATCAAGGTTTGTTAGAACCCTGAAAATAATTTCTTTTCAATAATTTCAATATTTCGTCACAAGCATATAATAGTTAGCGACCATAAAACCTGATATATAAACTGGAGAAACGGATGCTTGTTTCTCCAGTTATATTCGGTTATTTCATGCATCACAAACCATTATTCTGCAAACCTTTCCGCATCTTTTCGCCATATTCCTCCGACACATAATTGTAAATATCCCTACAACACTCTGCCGAGAAATCAAGAGCTGACGATACAAGAGCGTCCCATTGCGATTCGGTAAGCCCTTGGTCAATATGCTGGCGGGTAATGCCATTCTTGATGAGTCCGTAGATGAAACCTGCATTGAAATTGTCGCCGGCACCGATGGTGCTGACCGTTTCGGTGGGCAAAACGGGATATTGCTTGCTGAAACCACTATCACCACGCACCTCAACAGGGTCTGCCGAACGGGTATAGATGAACTTTTTGGTATAGAAGGCTATCTGCGAACGATAAACGGTGTCGGCATCATGCTGGCGGAAGAGTATTTCGAAATCCTCCGAACTGCCACGCACAATGTCTGCCATCTCTAAATTGTCGAGCAGATTGGGCGTCACCTTCATCACCTCGTTCTTATGAGAAGCACGGAAATTGACGTCATAATAAAGTATGGCGCCACGTTGGCGAGCATAGTCAAGGAAGGCATATACCTGAGGGCGGATGACAGGATTGAGAGCAAAGAAACTGCCAAAAAGCACGATGTCATCGGCATTAACCTCAGGATAGACATAGTCTATGCGATCGTGGGGATGGTCTTTATAGAAAATATAGTCGGCATCGTTGTGGTCGTTGAGAAATGCCAACGACAATGGCGACTTTGATTCAGGATAGACATTGACGTAGGAAGCATCGATACCATTGCTTTCCATAAACTTAATGATATTTTGTCCGATACGGTCGTTGCCTGTCTCACTAATCATACTCGCCTTCACTCCCGAACGTCCGAGAGAGATGATGGCATTGAAAGTGCTACCACCAGGCAGTGCGCTGATGGGTTTCTCGTCGCAAAAGATGATGTCGAGCACCGTTTCGCCTATTCCTATTACTTTTCGCATAGCATTTGTGTGTTGTTGTTTCTATATAGCAGACAAAGTTAACGCAATTTTGCGTAAATACAAAAAGAAAAAAATATTTTTTATGAACGTTTTCATCGGAACCGAACTGGGTCGAGTTATGTCATGTCGTGAAAACAATGATGAAATCCAACCATTTTTTAATATCCTCCATCCATTTATGGCTTTTTCTCAATTATTAGCTGTAATTTTGCAAACGAAATATTGTTTTTTGAGATGAACAACTATCACACCTATACACTCAACAATGGTCTCCGAGTAATCCATCTGCCATCTGATTCGCCCGTTGTATATTGCGGAATCGGCGTGCGCGCGGGGTCCTGCCAGGAAGAAACGGGCAAAGAAGGCGTTGCCCACTTCTGCGAACACGTAACTTTCAAAGGCACTGCACGGCGCTCGGCACTACAGATTCTCAACACACTGGAGCGTGTGGGTGGCGACCTCAATGCCTTTACCAACAAGGAAGACACGGTGTTTTACGCTGCTATACTGCGCGACCACCTGCCCAAGGCGGTAGATTTATTGTGCGACATCGTATTCCACAGCACTTATCCTGATACTGAAGTGGGGCGCGAACTGGATGTGATATGCGACGAAATAGAGAGTTATAACGACTCGCCTGCCGAACTTATCTACGACGACTTCGAGAACTTGCTGTTCTGCGGACACCCTTTGGGCCACAACATACTGGGCAGTCGCGACGTGGTGGCACACTTCACTGCCGACGATGCACGTCTGTTCACCAGAAAACACTATCGCCCTGACAATGCCATTTTCTTTGCCTACGGCGATATAGACTTTCAGAAGCTCATCAAACTGCTGGAACGCCACGCGGACGCCATAGGCACAACGATGAAAAGCGATGAAAAAGTGCCCATTTCATCGGGCTCTACAGACCTGTCCGAAACTTATACCGACCCGGGAGAGCATACCCATATCGTGCAACGAAACACCCATCAGGCACACGTCATGCTGGGCTGTCGCACCTTCTGTTTCGACGATAAGCGACGTCTGCCACTCTATCTGCTCAACAACATACTGGGCGGACCAGGCATGAATGCACGCCTCAATCTGTCGCTGCGCGAGCGCAACGGACTGGTATATACCGTAGAAAGCAGCATGGCGAGCTATCACGACACAGGGGTGTGGTCGGTATATTTCGGTTGCGACCACCACGATGTGAAGCGCTGCCTGCGACTGGTTCACCACGAACTGGACCGACTGATGCAGCGTCCGCTCAGTCAACGACAACTGCACGATGCAAAGCAACAGTTGAAAGGACAGATTGCCATAGCCTGCGACAACCGCGAACAGTATGCACTCGACATTGCCAAATCGTATCTGCACTACGGCAAGGAGCGCGACATCGACTTGCTACTCCAGCAGATTGACGCCTTGACTGCCGACCAACTGCTCGATGTGGCACGCTATACGTTTGATCCTGAACGGTTGCAAACACTCATTTACGAATAGAGCTACACAGCGCGTTTCGCCAGAAACTACGGCAGAAACAGCCATCAAACAGTAAGAGGATGCTTCGGAGCAAAGGGCTCTATAGCATCCTCTTATACTTAGGATTGGCAGTTGCCAGTATGGTCTGGCTACTCGTTGATAACTTTCTGAATGGTGCCATCCTCATTGTAGAAGAGGCGTTGTACCTTCAGTGAACGCAACCATGTCTTATCGTTGCTGGGCACACAGTCGTGGTAGAAGAGATACCACTGACCCTTGAACTCTACGATAGAATGGTGAGTGGTCCATCCCACAACAGGATCGAGGATCACACCCTGATAGGTGAACGGTCCGTAAGGATTGTCGCCAATACCATAGCAGAGGTAGTGGGAGTCACCAGTAGAATATGAGAAATAGTACTTACCATTATACTTGTGCATCCACGATGCCTCGAAGAAACGGTGAGGATCGTCGGCCTTAAGGGGCTGTCCGTCTTTGTCAACCACAAGAACTGGGCGTGGTGCTTCAGCAAACTGCTTCACATCGTCGCTCATGCGAACCACACGACTGGGCAGTGCTGGTGTACCTTCCTGCAATACCAACGGAGTTTTCTTGTCGGGAGCCGGGCCCATCACAACGCCCTGCTCACCTGGAACGGGAGTTACGCCATTGTCGCCGTACCACTGAAGCTGTCCGCCCCAGAGTCCGCCAAAATAGCAATAAATCTGTCCGTCATCGTCTTTGAATACCGATGGGTCGATACTGAACGAGCCGCGGATGGGCTGTGGTTCTGGCACAAACGGTCCTTCGGGACAATCAGCCACTGCCACACCAAGATGGAACACGCCATTATAATCTTTTGCAGAGAATATCAGATAGTATTTGCCATCCTTCTCTACCACGTCGTTGTCCCACATCTGCTTCTCTGCCCATGCCACTTGCTCTACATCGAGCACTACGCCATGGTCAGTAGCCTCATCGTTTTCCACATCGTTGAACGACAATACGTGGTAGTCTTTCATTTGGAAATGACCGCCATCATCATCGAAAGCCTCACCGCTCTCCCTATCGTGTGAGGGATAGACGTATAGCTTACCGTTGAACACATTGGCTGAAGGGTCAGCCATATAATCTTTCGGAAATAGGTAACGGGGTAGTTTTGCCATAATAGTCAGTTGTTTTATTAGTTATTTATTTCTTTGTTTTCTTCTTGCCTTTGGTCTTTGCTGCTGCTTTACAGCAGTCACCACCTTCAGGGCGCACCACATTGATGATGGCTTGGATCTCCGGTTTGGGTTGGTTCTGACGGTCAAAGAGTGTGGCATAATCGGTGCGACCCTTGATGGGGAAGTCGTTTCGCCACGAACAAGCATCGTTCAGACACCAGAAATTGACTCTCAGAATATCGTCGCGATGGCGCACCAACATTTGGAAAAAACGAGTCCAGAAGTCTTCCACCTCTTTCTTCTTCGCTGCAGGGAGACCATCTTTATAGGGATCCATCTCTGGACGATAGGCAAACATATCGGAGATATTGGCGCCAGCAAAGCCAAACGGATTGGGCAACACCGACAGATCGAGCTCTGAGAAGAAGGTCTTTACGCCCAAACTGGTAATGGTCTTGATGGAATGTTCGTATTCCTCTACATAGTTGTTATCATCGAGTATGAGATGCCCCTGCATGCCGATGGCGGTAATGGGCAGTCCTTTGCGGATGAGTGGAGCGAAGTATCGAGCTACACCTTCCACCTTTGTCGCCCTATTCATCGAGAAATCGTTGTAGTAAAGTTGGGCTGTTGGGTCTGCCTCGTGGGCATATTGGAATGCCAGAGGTATGTAGTCTTCACCCAGAATCTGATAGAAGAGGCTCTTGCGAAGTGTTCCGTCATCCTCAAATCCCTCATTGACCACATCCCAGGCTTCGATTCTTCCTTTGAAATGACTGACGATAGTGGTGATATGCTCGCGCATGCGCTTCTTCAAAACCTCAGGCGAAACGAGGTTCCCTTGTTCGTCATAATGGAACCATGGGGCACATTGCGAGTGCCAAATCAAGCAATGGCCCAGCACTTTCAGTCCTGCAGCACGTGCCTTATCTACAAATTGATCGGCAAGCGTAAAGTCATAGACACCCTCTTGGGGGTGGATAACTTCGCATTTCATGCAATTTTCAGCCACTACATAATTGAAATTGCGGACGATAACATCCCAATCTATAGTCTGATCGGTATCGATTCCGCCGGTAATAGTCTGATCTGCCAGACTCTTTGAGTTGGCTTTCACCTGCCACTGGTTAACACTTACGCCAGTATTCCAATAGTCACGGTAGGCGTCTTTCAAGGTGATTTGCTGCGCAAAAGCAGCGGTTGCCACGACTGTGGCGGTTGTCAGGAGTGCTGTTCTTAGATGTTTCATTGATGCTTTAAGCGTAGTTTTACGGTGCAAAGATAACACTTTTCTGCTTCACTTTCATTTGATGGTGTCACACAATACCACATCATTTGTTTCATTTCGGGATAAACCCATGTTTTTTTTCGTTTTCATCGCTTTTTTTATGTAAGTTTGCAAGAGAAAAAACAAAAAACTATAAGACAAATGAAACGAAGACTTTCCACTACTCTCCTTACACTCTTGTGCATCGCCATGAGCGGTACAGCACAAGTGCGACTGCCACAACTCTTTCAAAATGGTATGGTGGTGCAACGCAACAAACCCACCGTAATATGGGGCGATGCCCAACCAGGACAGCAGATAGGCATCAGGCTGCACAAGCAGAAAACGATGGTAACGGCTGATGCCGACGGACATTTTCGTGCCACCCTTGCACCACAGAAGGCTGGCGGACCTTACCAACTGACCATTGGCACTACGGTTATCAATGATGTGATGATTGGCGACGTGTGGTTGTGCGCCGGACAATCGAACATGGATGTCACTATTGAGCGCGTATATCCACAGTATCCCGATGAAATCGACCATTATGAGAACTCCAAGATACGCTATTTCCGCGTACAAACTGATAAGGACACCCATGCTCCGAAAGCCGATGTGCTACCCACAAGTTGGAAACCATTGACACAAGCCAACGTTAAGGGTTTCTCCGCCATCAGTTATTTTCTTGCCAAAAGGATGTTTGAACAAACCGGTGTGGCACAAGGAGTGATCTGCAACTCCTTAGGTGGAACACCCGTCGAGGCTTGGATTTCTGCCGATTCACTACTGTCTGAATTTCCCATAATGGTACAGAAAACCATGCTGTACGATAATCCGGAGATGGTTGCAGCACAGGACAAAGCCAACAATATGGCAAACAACCGATGGTCTGAACTGCTTGACAAGAGCGACAAAGGCATGGCTGAAGGATGGAACAGCGAGGCTTATAACGATAAAGACTGGCGCACCGTGAACCAATACAGCACGCTGACACAAGGCTACCATGGCAACTATAGGGGGGCGCTTTGGCTTCGCCAACACCTCAACATCGACAGCAAGCATGCCGGAAAAGCAGCGCGACTGTTGGTGGGAACCCTCTTCGACATGGATTACACCTTTGTAAATGGTCGCGAGGTGGGTCGCACCTATTATCAATATCCGCCACGCCGCTACCAGATTCCTACCGGTTTGCTTCACGAAGGTGACAACGTACTGTCCATACGCTTCATCAGCAAATACGGAATACCCCATTTCATCCACGAAAAACCCTATATGCTCATCTTTGAAGATGGCGACACCCTGCGTCTCAGCGAACAATGGAAAGTGCAGGAAGGAGCATTGATGACAACCTGTCCAAGTGGCGGTACATCCATACAAAACTTGCCTTCGGTACTTTACAATGCTATGCTCTACCCCTTGGCACCTTATACTATTAATGGTGTGGTGTGGTATCAAGGTGAATCGAATACCGGTGCCAACGATGGATGGGTGGAAGACAATGGCCCTGCCGTATATGGAAAACTGCTGAAAAAGATGATGGGCAACTGGCGCGCACTGTGGAACAACGAACAACTGCCGTTCTGCATCGTGCAATTGGCAAACTTCATGGCGCCCAGCGAACATCCTCAGCCTCGCTCGGCATGGGCTCGACTGCGAGAAGCACAGCGTCTGGTAGCCATCAACGACCCGTTTGCCGAACTGGCAGTAGCCATCGATATGGGTGAAACGGTAGATATCCATCCGTTGCGCAAAAAGGAGGTTGCTGATCGTGTAGGCGCTTGCATGGATCATTTAGTATATGGCAAGAAGGCATGGCTGTCGCCACAACCCGTGAAAGCAACAGCCAACGAGCGCCAAGTAACCGTCAGCTTCAACCAACCCATGCTGTCGGGCGAACAGCCAGAGTTTGAAGTTTGCGACGCTTCAGGCCGTTTTGTCAACGCCAAAGCCACATGCGATGGCACCACAGTCACTATCGAGAGTCCTGTTGCCAACCCTGTCCGCGTGCGTTATGCCTTTAAGGACAACCCATTGAAAGCACGCTTACAATCGGCAAAAGCCGTTCCTGCCAGTCCGTTTGAAATAGCTATCGAACACTAATATTCTTCATTTTTAGCCGATTCCATCGGCATTATATCAATTCGTCAGCCTCATCTGTGAATCCTCAGATGGGGCTGATAGTTGTTTATACAATATGGTGATAGGATGTAGCAAGGACTATTATCACTATCAACAATACCGATTGCTGTTTATATATAATATGGTGTCGCTTTACCACAGAAGGCAGTTCGGTAGATTACAAAAAATAAATAGCGCCTATAAACACTACGGGTCGCATGCCTATGCACACGACCCGTAGTCTATTTCATTAAGCGTGGGCATAAAACCACACGCCACACAGCCTATCAATTTATAGCATCGGCAGTCTCACGCTTTTCAATTTCCATGTTAATCTCATCGATTACATCGTCGGTCAACTCATAACGAGAGATGATAAACATAGCCAAAACCAACAGAACAGCAGGTATCACACATACCAACCAGAGGATTCCTTCCTCGGCAAATGGTGTCTGTTCGACGCTCTTTGGATTATAAGCTACGTAAGCCAAGATAGCAGGAGCAACCACACTGCCGAGTGTCATACCAGCTTTGAAGAATATTCCAGTCAGGGCGTTGACAATACCGGCAATACGCTTTCCGCTCTTGTATTCACCATAAGAGATTACCTCTGGCACCAGTGCCCACATATAACCAGTGGCAACGATAACACCAGTAGATTTCACAAACTGAGCCACATAAACAAGTGTCATGCTCGGTGCATCCATCTTTGCCACAATATAGAGGAAAGCCATACCGATAATGGCAATGCTGAGGAATACATAGAACATATTCTTCTTGCCAATAGCTCTTTTAATCATTGGCACCAGTGGCATGAAGATGAATGAAGGCGCCGAACCAAGTCCCATGAATATGGAGAGTTGCTCGGAAGTGCCGTGCATATTGCAGTTCATGAAATAAGCACCGGCAGCATTACCAATACTCATCATAGCAAAGGCTGTGATGAAGAAGAAGGCTATGATACGCAATGGACGGTTATGGAAAAACTCCATCCAAAGGTCGCTGACCTTCACATTGGCACTCTCTTCTGCATTCATTACCACACGTTCCTTACACTGTGTGAAGCAGAACAGCAGCAGCAACAGACCCACCAAAGCATAGATTGTCATCGTGGTAAACCATGCGCCAGGATCTTTAGGCAGTCCTTCCACCTGCTCATCGGTAAAGTAAGCAATGAGCAGTGGCAGACCTGAGCCTACTGCCAGACCACCACAGTTTGCCATAAACATACGCACTGAGGTGAGAATGGTTATCTCGTTGGTGTCGCGGGTCAGTGAAGAGTTGAGCGCACCATAGGGCACATTGATGAAAGTATAGAGCAATGTCATGGCAATGTACGTCACGTAGGCATAGAGCAACGACGGTGCAAAGCCGTTCCAGAAGCACAGAATGGCAAAACCCGATAGTGGTATGCCGACATAAACCAGGTATGCCCTGTATTTACCCAATGTAGGATTGTGCTTGTCGATGAGTGCCCCAACAATAGGGTCCCATATCACATTAGCCACATTTCCCACCGTAAACATGACCGATACATCGACAGCATCGAGTCCGTAGATATCGGTGTAGAAGAATAGCAGATACATGCAGGTAGTCTGGAAAATCAGATTCTGAGCTAAATCGCCGGAACCGAAACCGATTCGCTGCAACCACGAAAGCTTATAGAAGCCTTTCGTTTCATTTTGAGATTCAAATTGTGCCATTATTACTTTATAGTTTTATTGTTTTCAAATACAGTTGGCTTAGTTGCTTGCAAAATTAAAAAATTTGTGGCTGATTACCATTCACAGATGTTACAAATATATTGTACTTTGTTTCATCCATGCCTTACAAAGGCAAAAAAGCTGTTGAAATGGGCTTTATAGCGTGTTATAAACCCACGAGAACAATAAGGAAAATACTAAAGGCGCTATTGCTTAACAGATGTTAATAGAAAACATTTTTTAACTAAGAAAAATAGAAAGTGAACTTATTGTGCACAAACTACAAGTAATTTTGCCACCGAAAAACATTATTCACTATAATCTTTTATACTATGAACTACAATTACAGAACCCCGCTAAACCCTGCTTCGAGCGAGCAGCAGTTGATGATCAAACAACAAAGAAGAATGGCACGTACGAAACTGGCACAAGATTTTTGCCAACTACTAAACAGTCCGAACAGTCCTAACCTGCATTGGAACAGTACCATCAGCGATCTCATGGAGGTGGTACTCCTGGTGTTCCAAGAAGGAAACATCGTCAACAAGACCGGATGTCCCTGCACGTTTAGAGATATGGCAACCGAGATTTGCAACAAACTGCATGTCAAACAGCCCCGCTATGCCCGACGGTGTGCTAACCAGGCCACGCAGCGCAAAGGTGTCAGACAGTGTTCGTTTCTGGACCGTTACCTGTTTACAATGACCAACAACAACGGTGATTCACTACTCAACCAGTATGTGGGACGATGATTACACGGGGCGGGAAATGCCTGCCCAACAATTTTCAATTAACCCAAAAACACACTCTTATCATAACAACCGAATAATTTTTAATATCATGAAAAACACCAAACAAATCCAGTTGAGCGAACATTTCTCGCTCAGAGAGATGACTGCATCGGGCACTGCCATGCAGTTGAACATTGACAACACGCCCGACGAGGCACAAACCGAATGTCTGCGCAACCTATGTCAACAGGTGCTCGAACCGCTGCGAAAGCGCTTTGGAGTCATCAGAGTGACCAGCGGATTCCGCAGCAAACGGTTGAACAACGCGGTTGGCGGTGTGATTTGCTCGCAACACCTGTTGGGTGAGGCAGCCGACCTACACATCAGCAACAGGGAAGTGGGGCGAAAGATGTATGATTACATCCGCAACAACCTGGATTTCGACCAGCTATTGTTCGAACACCGAATGGCAAACGGATGTATTTGGCTACACGTCAGCTACACCAAACGCCATCCCAACCGCCACGATGCACGCCCGGTCTATCTCTAAGCGCCTACTGGCAGAGGGCCTACGAACTATCAATATGCTCGAAAGGCAGTATGCCAGAATCGTATGTCAGCACTGCTGGACACCTGTCTCCCACCCTTTTATATAAATAAAGTGTGGGGGGCTTGGCAAAAAACGAGGTATCCTGTGGGGGATAAGACAATTTGCTTTCGCCTCTAAAAAACATTAACTTTGCACCTGCAATCCGGATGCAACGAGATTATCAACAACATGTCTAACTCAAAAACACCATGAAAACAATGAAAAAGAATTGGCAAACCATCATCAAAGCAATTATCGCAGTACTCAGCGCACTACTTGGCGCACTCGGCACCTCAGCCATGTATAACGGCTGATGAACATCTACAAAGGAAGAGGGAAGTCCACAACGGACTTTCCTTTTTTATTGTTTTGATTTCAATATCACCAATACGCTTTGGCAATATCGCTCGCGTCGATTGGCAATATCGCTCGCGTCGATTGGCAATATCGCTCGTGTCGATTGGCAATATCGCTCGTGTCGATTGGCAATATCGATTGTGTTATTCAGCAGCGGCAGGTTTTTCGTCGTTTTTCTGCAGTTCGCGATAGATCACAGCATTGAGCGAAACGGCATCACAGAGCCCCACAATGACAGCGATATGACCTCTTTGTCGCTCATGCCCCTTGGACTTCCCGCTTCCCATCCGTTTTGGAGTGATGCTGAAGCCCCACTGACACAGGAAAAGGCAGGGAACGGCAAGCCCTTCCCCAAGGATCACTTGTGGAAAGACGATATAGTGACCAAGGACAAATTTTAAGTCCGTAATAAGTAAGAGAATAGGCATAAAAAATCTCCCGCCCAATCCGGACGGGAGATTTTTATGTTGCTTAGCAATGAAATTAATTCATAGCGAAGAAGATGTCGCTGTTGGCAATGAGGCGAGCCTTGTTTACACCTTCCTGATTGAGGGTAAAGCTTTCGGTTTCACCGTTGATATTTGCCATGATAGTGCCATCACCGTTGAAGCGGAAGATTTCCTTCACAACGCCGTCCTGCTCCATTGACCAAGAGTCAGTTTTCTGGTCGTGGATGAAGCGTGTAACTTCTCCGGTAGGCGCTTTGACCTCATATCCGTTTTTCAGCGTAGTCACAGCATAGTAGCGACCATCCTGTCCCATCACCTGCTTCGTCTTTCCAACATCAGCCAAGGGATTTGATCCTGTCCAGAACTCGATAGAGTTGAGCACCAAAGAGTCAGCAAACAGACACAAGCCGCCCACGATAGGAGTGAGGATGAAGCCAACGATAGCGTTGACATACTTATTGTTTGTCATCTGAGTCTCCCACTTAGCAAACTTGTTGAAGAGACTGAAAGAACCGATACACGAACTGGTTGCGAGGCAACCGATGAGCAGCCATGCTGCTACTTTCACATTGAGTTTTCTCATAGTCGTGGTGTTTAAGTTAATAATATAATGATTATAGATAATATACAGATTCTGGACCCATGCAGAAGAGCAGGTCGAGGATGGAGAGGTTGGACTGAAATCCGTGTCGCCACTCAAACACTTGCCAGTAGCGCCGAGGTTGGAAATCGGCATCGGGCAAAGGATGTTTGGCATGGATGACCTGTCTGAAATCGTCGTAGGATCCATCGCCGACAGCCGTTAGTGCCGTTTTGCCGTGGGCAGTATCGGCAGGCAGATATGCCGTGGAGTATTCCACAGCGGGACTGATGTCAATCAGCTGGCATACAGTCTGTCTGATTTCCTCGTTGAAATCTATAAGATAGTCGATTCGCCGCTCATAGAATGGGCGGATATCATCGGCATAATATTCAAAGAATGGACTCTCGCTATAGGCGCTCTGAAGGGCATTCCAGTGTGTGCGGCGCCACTGGTTGTGGTCGCTGATGCGCAGGTCTTTCACCTCGTGTCCGTCCGCCAACCGTTCTACGGGCACTGTGAGAGCCTGCAATCCGTTGGCCGTAGCGATGATACAGCGGTTGCGGTAGGTTTGTTTCTGATAGGAGTCGTGTTGCTCAATGATGGTGCGGTCGTATCGGTGGAGCTTCTGATACCACTGTATAGGACCGAAATAGGCTGTTTGCAATACTGCCGTTTTTACCATATTGCACTCCTTTCTGGACTATAACCCTCGAAGATATTCTTGGTATCGTCGTGACTGTAGAGTATGCCAGCCACCCTTCCGATGATGTTGCGCTCGCTGATGAATCCCAAATGGCGTGAATCTACGGGGTTGTCATCGGCAATAGCTTCGAGCCAATAGTAGTCGAAGGTGCTGCATGTGATGCGTCCGGGGACTATCAGCGGTCCGTTGGTGGTGTGGATGGTATCGCCAGGAATGGCGGTACAGCGTGCCACACAGATGCCTTTGACAGAGTCGCCTGGCATGTCGAATGCCACGATATCGCCGCGTCTGACGCCTTCGCGCAGCAGTCGGCTGTAGGGCAACAGTCGTCCGCCATCTATGCGCAAGCCGTAACTCCATCGGCTGACGATGAGTCTGTCGCCGTTGATGAATACCGGTGCGAGTGCTCGTCCGTCCACGGTATACAGCGTGAAGGCTAAAGCGCGAAATGCCAGCATCAGCAGGAATGCCGATGCAAGAGCTATCACGAACTTCAGCCAATTAGCCATTATATACTATTTAATGTTATCAACAAAGCGGAACAATCTGCTCCAGCGTATGCCGCCGAAACCGTTTCTATCGGGATCGCTGCTCCACCAGATGAAGATGGGCTTGCCCACGATATGGTCTTCGGGCACAAATCCCCAGTATCTTGAGTCGAGCGAGTTATGGCGGTTGTCGCCCATCATCCAGTAGTAGTCGAGCTTGAAGGTATAGCTTGTTGCCACCTTACCGTTGATGATGATTTTCCCGTCAGCCACTTCGAGGGTATTTCCTTCGTAGGTACGTATGCAACGCTCGTAGATGGGCAGGTTGTCGAGTGTCAGTTGGATGGATTGTCCCTTAGCGGGTATCCATACCGGACCATAGTTGTCGCGAGTCCAGTGGGTATTGCCGTTGAGTGGGTAGATGTCGAGTGTGCTGTTGTCATCAGATATTTTGATGCTCTCCACCAGATCTTTTCTCTTGGCAAGTGTGCTGACGGCGCGTTTTGTCAAAGGCATATATCCTGCCGTATTGAGCGACATGAGGTCTTCCATGGTAATACCTAAGTCTTCCATGAGTTCTTCGGGCAGGTTTTGCTTGAGCTTCAGATTGTAGGCATACTGCACATTGTCGGGCTCTTTGTTGGCTTTGCCGTCGAGATAGACAATGCGGTTTTTGATTTGCAGGGTCTGTCCGGGCAGTCCTACGCAGCGCTTCACATAGTTTTCGCGGCGGTCGGCTGGTCGGGTAATGATTTCTCCGTATTCAGCCTGATTGCGCTCCACTTCCTGTCTGCCTGCCTGATAGATGAAGTCGAAATACATGCGGCGCTGCATGGCAGAGAGGGAGTCGGGATTTGGACGCTGCGGATATATCTGGTATCCCAACTGATAACAGAGTTGATAGAAATCTTGGGCTTGATACTGTGGTGCGGCACACAGGGTGTCGCCGGCAGGATAGTTGAACACCACGATATCGTTGAGTTTCACTTTTCCAAAACCTTTGGCTCGACGGTAGTCCCAGTGTGGCCATTCGATATAGCTCTTACACTCGAAGATGGGCAGTGTATGCTGTGTGAGTGGAAGTGTGAGTGGTGTTTCTGGAATGCGTGGTCCGTAGCTCATCTTCGAAACGAAGAGGTAGTCGCCCGTCAGCAGTGATTTCTCAAGTGAACTTGATGGAATGACATAGTTCTGAAAGAAGAACAGGTTGATGAAATATACTGCCACGAGTGCAAACACCAGTGCATCGATCCACGACATGATGAACTTGACGGGGCCTTCAGCGTCTTTCCACCACTGCCAACGTATCTTCTTGGTGATATAGATATCGTAGATGAATGGTACGACGATGAGTCCGAGCCATGATTTCAACCATACGAGAAACAAGAGATAGAGGATGATGACAATGGCAAACTTAGTCCATTGCACCTTCATATTGAGTTTTTCCTTTTCTTTCTTCTCCATGATTTAGAATTTAAACATGTCTGATATGGTGAGCAGTCCCTGATGGTCTTTGGTGTATTCGGCAGCAAGCACGGCACCAAGTGCGAAGCCTTTGCGGCTATGGGCATCGTGGGTGATGGTGATAATGTCGGCATCCGAGTCGTAGCGCACGGTGTGTATGCCTGCCACCTCGCCGCGACGGATATGATCCACACGCAGCATTTTGGGGTCGGTGGTCTCTTCTGCCCATGCTTCCTTGCGGTCGATACGCTCCACGATCTCGTCGGCAAGTGTGATGGCTGTACCGCTGGGATGGTCGAGCTTATGCACGTGGTGGGTTTCTTCCATCTCCACATCATACTGTGGGAACTGGTTCATGATCTTTGCGAGATAGCGGTTGACAGCCGAGAAGATGGCTACACCGATGGAGAAATTGGATGCCCAGAAGAGTGTCTGACCTTCTTCGCAGCACATGCGACGCACATCATCGCCATGGTCTTTCATCCATCCGGTCGAACCGCTTACCACTTTAACACCGTGACTAAATGCTTTGAGATAGTTGCCATAGGCTGCCTGTGGTGCGGTGAACTCAATGGCGACATCTGCCGACTGGAATTGGGGTGAATCAAAATCTTGCTGATTGTCAATATCGATAATGCTCACAATCTCGTGGCCACGCTCGCGGGCTATCTGTTCTATCATCTTGCCCATCTTGCCGTAGCCTATCAATGCTATTTTCATCTTTCGTTTCTTGTTTTATATTTTACTATTGTTTGCTGTATTCTTTATTAGTATGCTATGCAAAGGTAAACAATTTATGCCACAATACGTTGGTTTGCAACAGAAAATAACATTTCAAGGGGCATTTAGCTACCATTTGACATCTTTTCAGACTCCTGCAACAGCTTTCAACATATCGTCGTGGACAAGTCTGTTAGTGGCTACAACGTCGTTGCCCTCTGTGAAATCGGTGCTACCGGCATAGTTGCTGACTCGTCCACCTGCCTCATTGACGATGATGGCACCTGCCATATAGTCCCACTGACCGATATACTTCTCCATATAGCCATCGAGGCATCCCTGTGCCACCAGACATAGTGCTATGGCGGCAGATCCTATCATGCGGATGCTTGCCACCCGGCCATAGAAGGTGTCGATGAGATGTTTCGCAACGGGATTGTAGGCTTCGTTGTTGTAGGGCAATTGCAGACAGAGCAGCGCATCATCGAGCTGACGGTCACTGACATGTATGCGGTTGCCGTTCATCCATGCTCCCCCGCCCTTCCAGGCATAGTAGCAAGAGGCTGTGGACACATCGCACACCACGCCAAGGAGTATCTCTTTTCCGCTTATCAGTGCGATACTCACGGCATAAGGAGGATAGGCGTGTATGAAATTGGTTGTTCCGTCCAGTGGGTCAACCACCCAACAGTAGTCTTCTCCTTGATAGGTTGCCGATTTCTCTTCAGTGATGAAACCTGCGTCGGGCAATAGTTGTCGCAGTTGGGCAACGATTTTTTCTTCCGACTGCTTATCCACATACGACACATAATCGTGTGCTTGTTTGTGTTCCACGCAGTTTTGATTGAAGTTGCGACGTTCGTTGCGAATGTATTCTGCCACTCTTCTTGCCACGGCACAAACATCTATGGTAAGCAACTCTAAATTTATCATACTCATAATGGTTGTTATTTCCTTGTCGCAAAGGTACGATTAAGTAAGCAAAACACAAAGGAAAAAACTGTTTTTCTTGTGTTTCACCCATCACAAGCAACATTGTTGCAACAAAAAAGCCATAGCCATACAACTAAAAACCGTATGACTTGGCACAGTCAAATATCTTGTCATGATGGTGTGTGCCTATTGTGTTGGTTTGCAAATTAAATTGATTTACTCAGCAAATCAATTGAATTTACTCAGCAAATCAATTGAATTTACTCAGCAAATCAATTGAATTTGCAGAGAGAGGAAACTTTCACACAACTGCCAACAAGCCTCAACAAGCTATCTATCAACAGTGTATGTCAAACACAAAGCGTACTCCTGAACCCTCGTTGCGACAGGCTGTAATGGTGCCGCCATGCATGATAACAGCATTCTTTACAATGGCAAGACCCAGCCCGGTGCCTCCCATCTTGCGGCTACGACCTTTATCCACACGATAGAAACGCTCGAAAATGCGCATGAGATGCTCCTGCGGAATACCTACGCCATTGTCGGAGAAACAGAAATGCCAATAGTCGCCGGTCTGACGGGCGGTCAGCGTGATGGTGGTGCCATCGCCGGCATAGGCAATGGCATTGTCGGTGAGATTGCGGAAGATGCTGTAGAGCAGCGAAGCATTGCCTCGCACGATGAGTGGCGATGGCAGTTGATTGACAAATGTCATGCGGCGCCCGGACAACTGGAGGGCTGTTTCCTGCTGAATGTGACTGACGGTTTCGTAGATGTCAACGGGTTCGAACTCGTAGGCGATGGTTCCGGAATCGAGTCGGTGAAGCGTTGAGATGTCTTGAAGAATGGCTGTCAGACGCTGCGTCTGTGCAAAACTGCGCTCCAAGAACAGTTGGCGATTCTCCTCGGTCATCTTGGTATCGGTCAGAATGGTCTCGATATAGCCTTGAATACTTGCCACTGGGGTTTTCAATTCGTGGGCTGCATTCTGTATGAGTTCGTGTTTCAGTCGGTTTTGCTCCTCTTTGGTGTATTGCAAACGACGGTAGATTTTGATGATGCGCTCGGCTATCTCACCCAGTTCGTCGCCGGGAAACTCTGCCAAGTCCTCTACGTCAAGACTCTCATTGGCGGCTGCTCGCTGGGCAAAGATGCGCAGTTGGTTGATGTTGCGATCGAGACGCTTGCCGAAACGGAACAGCAGAAACGACAGCAATGCCACAATGACAAGGGCCACCCAAATGTAGCGTTGCTCGGCTTGGAGTGCTTCGGTCAGGGTGTGGTCGTAGGGCAATGCCGAACGCACAATATAGTGTTGCTTGGGAAAATAAGATGCTGAATAGAAGTATTCCTTGCCCGTACTGGCACTGCGGCGGTCTATGTCGGAACCGTTGCCCTGTGTCAATGCCTCTTGCACCTCTTTGCGCTGCAGGTGGTTGCCCATGTCGCCATAGTCTTTGCGCGTGTTGTCATAGAGCACATAACCTTGCTCGCTAATCAGCGTGAGTCGCAAACCAGGCATGTGGTGGCGGCGCTCAAAACTGGCAATAGCGGGTTCGGAGTGATCGCCTGCAGCTGTTAGCGACTGACAGAGTTGCTCGTTGTAGTCTTGCAACTGTGTGTTGAGGCGCTCTATCTTAAATTCTTTCTCACGGTGATGCTGGAAAAGGATGAACACCACAGCAAAAATGCAGAATACAGATATGATCTGCAAGGAAAACTTATTGCCTATCGACATGATGATAAAGGGTTTTCGTTGTTTTTCGGCACTAATACCGAAGAAGAGGTGATGATGGAATTGATATGTTCTGTGCGTTGGTATCTGATGACCGAACGGTGTCAAACAGTCATTGTCTGACACCGAACGGATACTTTCAGATTAGGGATTGAAGTAATAGCCGTAGCCCAAACGCGTGCTGATGCACGGGGCATAGCGACCTATCTTCTTGCGCATTCGGGTGATATTTACATCGACGGTGCGGTCGAGCACCATCACATCGCTGGGCCAAACATGGTCGATGAGTTCCTGACGAGAGAACACACGACCCTTATGCTCCAACAACAGGCGCAACAATTCAAATTCGGTCTTGGTAAATGCCACTTCCTCGCCATCTACCGAAACGGTCTTGGTGTTGAGATTGAGCACCAGGTGATCGTAACGCAGCGTTTCGGGCGATACCTGCGTGCTGTGTGTGCTACGGTTGAGCACTGCCTTTACACGTGCCAACACCTCCATAATGCGGAAGGGTTTGGCTATGTAATCGTCGGCACCAAGGCCAAAGCCGTGGAGCATGTCCTGCTCGGTATCCTTGGCTGTAAGGAAGATGATGGGGATATGAGCTGTCTTTTCCTCGGTTTTGAGGCGGCGTGCCAAGTCAAATCCCGACATGCCTCCCATCATCACATCGAGCAACATGAGGTCGAAAGCTGCCAACGGCAACTCCAATGCCTCTTCGGCTGAATTGGCCTCGGTCACCTCATAACCGTCGTTACGGAGGTTATAAGCAAGTATCTCGCATAGGTTTTGTTCGTCATCTACTACGAGTATCTTATAGGTCTTATTATCTTCTTTCATCGTTGCAAATATAGTGATTTTTTGCGTATGTTGCTACGTTTCATGATTAAAAATCAACCAAAACCTCTTCTTCATCGGGTTTTAGCAGTTTTTTGCCTGCACGCAACTGGTGACGCATGATGCTCAGAAGCTCCTGACTCTCCTGGAGGATGTTCAAATAGATGAGCGATACTTTGTATTCGGCACTGTTGGTAGAGCGCTGCATGCGGTCGATATGGCGCTTACGATAGACTGACAGCGTATTTTTACAACTGTCGGCTTCGAGCATCGTCTCGCGGTAACGGTCGAAACGGCGGGTGTCGAGCATCTGGGCGGTGGTCTTCATCAAGTCGTTGATGCGCTGGCGCATGGGTTCAAACTCGTCGCGGTAGCTCTGTGGCAGCGGAGTGAAATTGTTGTCAACATGTTCCTTGGCGGGATCGAGCATACGTTTCAGACAGTAGATATACTGCTGGTTGCTGTTGAATCCAAGGTGAAACCAGGTATTGCGCTCAAGAGAAATCTGGGATGGAGAACGGCGCAAGGCTAAAAATTCACGGCGGCGTATCTTGGTCAACTCATCCAATTTATCGTTTAGCGCGCGATGTACGCGACGAAGACCACGAAGATTCTGGTCGGAGAAACTCTCCACAATATCGTTATACTGGTCGAGGGCAAACTCGCAGGTGCCGCTCTGTGTGCGACTCACATGTTTGCAAAGCACATCCCAAACGATCTCTGGATCGCGACTGCGCATCATCAACTTGAACGAAGCATCTTCGGGACTCGCCTTCTTGGCCTTGCGGGCATACTGGATATTGCTGCGAATAAGCAGGAAAACGGCGAGTGCCATGAAGGCAAACATGGCGATGAAACCTCCAAAATAGATGGTCAGGCAGACTAAAGCACAGGTGGCGAAGGCTACACCGGCGGTGACAAACCATCCACCAATCACACTCAGCACACCGGTCACACGGAACACAGCACTCTCGCGACTCCAAGCGCGGTCGGCAAGACTGGTACCCATGGCTACCATGAAAGTGACATAGGTAGTAGAGAGGGGCAACTTGAAGTTGGTTCCGATAACAATCAGTACTGAAGCCAATACCAAGTTGACGGCAGCACGAACCATATCGAAGGCGGCACCGTCTTTCAAAACGACTTCTTCCTTGTTGAAACGGCTGTCAATGCGCTGCATCATGCCCTTGGGCAAATAGCGCACAAGAAACTGACCGCACTCCTGTGTGACGCGAACGATACTGCGAGCGGCGCGAGAAGTACCAAACATTTCATCGCTCTCGTCCTGACGACTCAAATCGACAGAGGTCTTTACTACATTCTGTGCCTTCTTAGAAGTGGCCATGGCAAAAATCATAATACCACCGGCTATCATCAGATAAAGGAACGGAGACTTGGCGGATTCCATCAAGGAACCCATCATAAACGTATCAACATTGCCAGCACCGTGGCTTACCCAATCTTGATAGGATGACAAACCGGCAAGAGGAACACCAATAAAGTTGACGAGGTCGTTGCCGGCAAATGCCATGGCGAGGGCGAAAGTGCCCATCAACACAACCAAGCGGAACACGCTGACACGCATCAGCAACAACAGATAGGATAATAAAGTGGTGGCGGCAAAGACAGCGCCCAGCAACATCGTGGTATTGGCATCTATCCACACTTTGGCATCAGTTGCAAACACAGGCGACTTTGACAAGCCCTTGATAAACACAAAGTAGGCAAGAATGGCAAACGAGATACCTCCAAATACCGACTCGGCTACCTTGTGATTCTTGGTGCGGAACGTGAAGATGATACGCGATAGCCATTGTACCAATACACCACAAACAAAGGCTATGGCTACACTGACAAAGATGGCAACAATGACCGATAGGGCTTTGTCGCTATTGAGAAGGTCGGAAAGTTCCAAAGTGGGATCGCCTGCCATCTTCACAAGTGCCAGAATGAAGGTACCACCTAACAGATCAAATACCAAAGATACGGTGGTTGAGGTGGGAAGGCCTAAGGTGTTGAACACGTCGAGAATGATGACATCGGTCACCATCACGGCAAGAAACACCACCATCACCTCATGAAACGAATAGTTGACAGGGTGCATAATGCCATGACGGGCAACATCCATCATGCCTGCCGACATCATAGCGCCTACAGCAACACCAACGGATGCTACTATCAATACGGTACGAAAGCGAGCTGCCTTGGCGCCAATGGCAGACTGCAGAAAGTTTACGGCGTCGTTGCTGACTCCGACGAAAAGGTCGAATACTGCCAGTATCAGCAGGAATGCGACAATTACGATGTAAATTGTTTCCATCTTTTATTTGATATATTTTGTTGATTTCTGCCGCAAAATTACGTCACAGAGATTACAGCCGTGTGACAACCTTGTTACATTTCTGTTACAGCGCTCGACTGTAACACGTTCTTAACATGTTCGACACTTTTCCGTAACACCGTCGTTTTACCTTTGCAGCAGAATAACAAAACAAACAAAAATGAAAGACAATTATTACATTATGGATGAAAA
Organism: Prevotella sp. P4-98; assembly: GCF_002251405.1. Classification (NCBI taxonomy): domain Bacteria; kingdom Pseudomonadati; phylum Bacteroidota; class Bacteroidia; order Bacteroidales; family Prevotellaceae; genus Prevotella; species Prevotella sp. P4-98. The sequence continues at coordinate 23,726 of NZ_NPJC01000046.1, forward strand.
GAAAGCAGATCACATCCGCACCATAGTGGGTTGGATCAGATTGGCAATCCTCGTTGTACTCTTATATATTATAGGTACAGCTATCTGTCACGCGCAACAACGAGACAGCTTGGTAAACCTACACGGTGTGTTGCGCGGTAAATACGAGTATCAACCGGAGATGAATGCTGGACGATTTGAGGTGAGAAACGCACGAATGAGTATCAGCGGTAAACTGTCGAAACGGTCGGAATACAAACTGGAGGTCGATCTATGCGACGAATCATCCATCAAGATGAAGGACGCATGGGTAAGACTGTTGCCATGGAAACAACTGCGAGTCAGCATCGGACAACAGCGTTTGCCTTTCACCATCGACGCACACCGCAATCCTGCCAACCAGTATTTCGCCAACCGTAGCTTCATCGCCAAACAGGTGGGAGATATGCGCGACGTGGGACTGCAACTGGGATATACCTTCAAAAACAAAGAGGGACGAACTCTGGCAATTGCAGATGCGGGAATATTCAACGGTAGCAACCTCGACAACCAAAAGACTGCATGGAACAAAGACTTGAACTACTCTGCACGACTGCAATGGTTTCCAGTAGAAGGACTGGCTATCGTGCCTAGCATTCAGCATACTGCTATTGCCGACCGAAAAGCTGAATATACATCGCTTGACTTCGGCGCTTTCTACGAAACTAACGGATGGCACCTCGAAGCTGAATACCTACACAAACAATATGCACACGATGCTTTCGACGACTGTGACGCCGTGAACGCCATGGTCATCTACAAAATGCCGATAAAAAACAAGGACTGGTTCATGCAAAGCGTATCATACCTGGCTCGTTACGACTATATGGGCAACCATGCTGACGGTAAGAAAGGATTTGAACTCGATGCGGACAACAACGAAACCACACGATTGAAAATCAGCGACTATGCACGCCATCGCATGACACTGGGACTGACCTTCGGCATCCGCAACCCATACCTGCCCACAGAAATTCACCTCAACTACGAGCGGTATTGGTATCCCAACGGCGGTATTGCCAAAGAGAGTGAACAAGATAAACTGGTGGCCGAACTGATGATTAAATTCTAATCATCAACGGCCAACCAGACGTATTTACCCCAAATCTATTGGTATGATTGGCTTGATCTTGTATTTTTTGGAAGATGGATATTGTTCGGCTTTGAATGAATCATAGCATGCTATGACAATTACAAAACGGACTAAAATCACCTCATAAGAAACAAAAGACTGCAATAATCATATAGATGGTCTAATGACCGATTGGGGCTTAACCAAAAGGCGTTTGAGAGGTCATTCTACAGGACGCACCAAATGGCGCATGGCATGGCCACCCCATTGGTTGTCGTCAACATAGCGGAATCCGCAAGATAAATATAGGCGTTCGGCATTGGGATTGCCTTTATCTACAAGCAGACCAACACCAGGAAGGCCCATCTGACGTGCCCTTTCCAAGGAAGCATTGAGCAAATGGGTGGCAATGCCACGACCACGATAGGCGGGATCTACTGCCAAACTGTCGATATAAAGTTCGCCTGCCTGCGTCTCATCATCGAGATTGGAATGATCCCGATGCAGATATTCAAGGGCATAACGCACAAACTGCTGGCGCAACTCACGGAGCTCGCCGCCATCATAACACACTAACGCACCTACCACACTGTCGCCATCCATAGCCACCAGCGTGTTGCAATAACTATACTGGCTGTCTTCGCGCTCCACCAGCAACGTCATCATCGTGAGAAAATCATCAATCGTGGCACCCTCACCACAGAAGTGAAGGCAGCACTCTTCCGTCATTGCCATCATCACCAATCGTGCAATGGCTGCCGACTGCTCAATACGGGCAGGACGTATTTCTATCGTTGTTTTGTTATTCATGCAACAAAGATAGCATATTTTTTCTATAAAACAACCATCATTCCGCCGCTATCGTTGGATAATTGCAAAAATAGTCTTACTTTTGCACAAAATAACTACAACGTAACAGAAAATGGCATTAAAAGTATTACGCGACCGCATCCTCAAGGATGGAAGATGCTTCGAAGGAGGCATACTCAAAGTAGATAGGTTCATCAACCATCAGATGGACCCTTACCTGATGAAACAGATTGCTGTGGAGTTTATCAAACGCTTCGCACACAAGCCCGTCAACAAGATTATCACCATAGAGGCTTCTGGCATTGCGCCGGCTATCATGTTGGGATATATGATGGAGCTGCCTGTGGTGTTTGTCAAGAAGAAAAAACCTTCGACCATGAACGATATGTATTCCACCACCGTGACATCGTTTACCAAACAACGTGACTATACCGTTGTGATCAGCAAGGAATATCTCGGTCCGGAAGATCATGTGCTCTTCATTGACGACTTCTTGGCATACGGAAATGCTGGTAAGGGTGTGGTTGACCTATGCCGACAGGCTGGCGCTACTATAGAGGGCATGGGATTTATCATTGAAAAAGAGTTCCAACACGGAAGGGAACTGCTCCAGAAAGAGGGTATCAGTCAGATAGAGTCGATGGCGATTATTGAATCGCTCGACAACTGCGAAATACGCATCAAAAACGACTAAAACAACAATCAGCAATACCATCTTTCGGTCAAACGTCCGATTACGAGATAAAAAAAATCGCCCCATCCGCATGATTACGGATGGGGCGAACTTATAAGAAGGGGATTTCTATCATTTGCGATTGACTTTCATGATAGTGCAACAGGCCTACTCTTTGTTGGTTTCAGGTGCTGCATACTTGCGACACTCAGTAAACTTAACGCCTTGCAACAACTTCTTGATGCGCACGCGGGTATTGACAGTTACCACCTTGCCATCAACAGTACGAGTCAGAGACATGGGCTCGGTGACGGTTTCGGGGATGAAACGGATCTTCTTCTTGCGTATGTTGGTGGCAGAAAAGTCGGCTGCCTTTTCCACACAGGAAGTGGAAATGGTGGGCTTGAAGATGCCCAAGCCTTCGATGCGAACCGCATTTCCGTTGTCGAAAGACTGACGAACGGCATTCTTCAACTCCTTCAGTACGGCATAAACATCCGACTCCTTGACTGATACGTTTTGCTGGATGAGGTCGGCAAGAGTATCGGTATCGACAATAGACTTGATTACTACACGACCAAAATACTTTCCATAGGCGCTGTTCTTTGAATTGTTGTTCTTGTAAACTTCGTAATTAATGCTCATAGTGTTTTTCTTTTAAAGGTTAAACTTGTGTTTTTCTCTTGCGTGTCTGACGTCTGACTTGCGATTGCAAAGGTACAACATTTTGCAAGCGAAAGCAAATATTGTATAGCCACACTACATACCCACTTTTTTGCCATACCATATATTTTGGAACTTTAAACCCCTATTTTTTGTGCCATTTACACCTTATAAAATATAAAAGGCTATCGGTTTTAATTTTTATTCTTTTATGTTCATATAGCTCTTATAAAATGGTACAAACGGAAATAATAAGCAGAAGAAAAAGAAAAAATATATGTTGGCAACAAGATGAAGGGGACGATGCCTATGACATACGTGACATCACGACAAAAGCTGTAGTAACAGAGAAAGTGGTGACGACTGAAGAAAGACGAACTAACCGCGGCTTTCACGGTCTTTGATGATGGCGGAGAAATTGTCGATGGCCCATTGTATCATAGGACGACAGGCTTCCATAAACGAACAAGCACGTGGTGTCATGCTATATTCTGTGCGTGGTGGCACTTCAGGATATACCTTACGGATGATGAACCCATCGGCTTCAAGGTCACGCAGCGTGGTGGTAAGCATCTTTTGTGATATGTCGGGGATGGATTTTTGGAGTGCTGAAAAGCGCATAGGTTCGTGGTGTTGCAACAATTCGTGCATCACTATCAACGACCATTTTGCACCTACACGTGCCAAGATATTGCGCACGGGGCAATTGGGAAACATTTCGTTTAGAAACATTGTGGTAGTATCTTCCATAAAAACATGAACGGAGAAGATGCACGTTTATTATCTTCCCCGCCTTGGTTTTTAATTATCCTGCGTGTGTTTGCTTATTCTTCTACCACACCATCGGTAGCTGTATATTGTTCAAGAGAACCTTCTTTGGCTTGTATGCAGATATATACTAAGGGAGTATTGCCAGTATTCTTGGTACAACGGCTTACGGCCGGTGCAATTCTCACCAGACTGCCAGATGCAACGGGTTCTTCTATGCCATCAAGCGTAAATACACCTGTTCCACTAACTACGATATAGAGTTCTTCGTTTTGTTTGTGGTAGTGATTGAACGGAATAGCCTGACCGAGCGCAAGCGTTCCAAACGATACTTCCATTCCGGTAGTACCGACGATGTCTTTCACAAAGGCCTTACCTTCAAAGGTGGCGAGGTTTCCTACTGTAGCTACGGTGTAGCCATTGCCTGTTTTCTGTATTTCTGTCTGATTCATATACTTTGTATTTGTTTGGTTTGACGCTGCAAAATTACTACGTTTCTACCTTTCCCACAAGAGGACAATCAGAAGATAGTTACTTACCTTTAAGTAACTATTGTTGAGTGTCTGCAGGTTACACAAGACATATTTATGATACATTAACTTATAGCAAAATGGCGATATAAACTTGCTAACAGCGATGGCCAATGGAGTAATTACTACGAAGATGATGGTCAACGGCTCTACAATACCCATAGAAAGCATTTATAGGCGCGCTAAGCGGGCATAGCACGACTATCCTTAGGGAATACCTCATTTTCCTATAAAACGCCACACAGGCCATTTATGCAACGTGTGACAATACCATTGCACAATGGTTGATAAGATCTTTGCGCAACGGTTGGTAAAACCTTTATCCAATGGTTGCAAGATCTCTGTCAACGTTTGATAAGACTTTGACCAACGTTTTGCAATATCCTTGTCTAACGTTTTGCAATACTTTTGCCTGTGATTTGGGAAAGCGAAAAATAACGTTCGTTTAGAGGACGCTAATGCTATAAACAAGTTATTTTATTATCGGGTGGTGGATGTGTGGTCGAAGTGTGGTCGAAAACACGAGTAAATGGGCATCGACCACAACATTAAAAATATAATTGCCAAAGAATTATGGTATAGGTGTGGTCGAGTGGTCGGAAAAAACCGAAAACCGACATTTCTGTATGCGCCTTTGCACCACCCTACTGCTTGGTGGGGATGATATTTGAGGAATTTAGGATTATTGCTTATGCTAACCAACATATGGGGACGGGAAATGAAATGAACCGTATCATGTCCAATAGGGACTGATACGGTTCAAGTGATAAATTATCTAAGAATCAGATCAATCGGCAAGTTTTGCCTTGATCATCTCACGATTCAGACGTGCAATGTTGCTGATGGTCTCGTTCTTCGGGCAAACTGCTTCGCAGGCACGGGTATTGGTGCAGTTACCAAATCCGAGTTCGTCCATCTTGGCAACCATGTTCTTCACACGGCGTGCAGCCTCTACGCGACCTTGTGGAAGGAGTGCGAGCTGGCTAACCTTAGATGATACGAAGAGCATGGCAGAACCGTTCTTACAAGCGGCTACGCAAGCACCACAACCGATGCATGAAGCGCAGTCCATAGCCTCGTCGGCGTCTTCCTTCGGGATGAGGATAGCGTTGGCATCCTGAGCCTGACCGGTGCGCACGGTGGTGTATCCACCTGCCTGCATGATCTTATCGAAGGCTCCACGGTCAACCATACAGTCTTTGATAACGGGGAAGGCTGCCGAGCGCCAAGGCTCTACGGTGATAACGTCGCCGTCTTTGAAGCGGCGCATGTAAAGCTGGCAGGTGGTGGCGCCACGTTCGGTCTTACCGTGTGGTGTACCGTTGATATAGAGCGAGCACATACCGCAGATACCCTCGCGGCAGTCGTGGTCGAATACGAAAGGCTCCTGGCCTTCGTTGATGAGTTCCTCATTGAGGATATCCAGCATCTCGAGGAATGAGGTGTCATCGGGGATGTCCTTCATCTCGTGAGTATCGAAGTGGCCCTGGTCTTTGGGTCCGTTCTGACGCCAGAACTTGATGGTAAATGATATATTCATGATGCTTAGTTCTTATAGTTACGTGTTTGTACCTTGATTGCCTCATACTCCAGTGGCTCTTTGATGAGTTCGGGTTCGTTGCCTTTGCCCTTGTACTCCCAGCAACCTACATAGAAGTAATTCTCGTCGTCGCGCTTAGCTTCGCCTTCCTCGGTCTGATATTCCTCGCGGAAGTGTCCACCGCAAGATTCGTTGCGTGAAAGAGCGTCGAAAGCTACGAGTTCACCCATGGTGAAGAAGTCGCGGAGGTGGATGGCTTTGTCGAGTTCGACATTGAGTCCTTCCTTCTTACCGGGTACGAAGAGGTTGGTGTCGAACTCTTTTTCGAGCTCGTGCATCTTCTTCAAACCTTCTTTCAGTCCCTCTGCGGTGCGACCCATACCTACATATTCCCACATGATGTGGCCGAGTTCTTTATGGATTGAGTCAACTGAGCGCTTACCCTTGATATTGAGCAGACGGTCGATTTCAGCGTTGACAGCCTTCTCAGCTTCCTCAAATTCGGGAAGATCTGTGGGAACCTTTGCCCATACAGCCTGGTCGGCCAGGTAGTTCTGGATGGTGTAAGGCAATACGAAGTATCCGTCGGCCAGACCCTGCATCAATGCCGAAGCACCGAGGCGGTTTGCACCGTGGTCAGAGAAGTTACACTCACCAATGGCGAACAGACCGGGGATGGTGGTCTGCAGCTCGTAGTCAACCCAGATACCACCCATGGTATAGTGGATGGCGGGATAAATCATCATGGGCTTGTAGTACTTCACACCGTTGATTTCGTTGGCTACATCGCCAGGGAATACGTCGGTGATTTCCTCATACATATCGAAGAGGTTGCCATAACGCTGCATGATAACGTCGAGGCCGAGACGGTTGATAGACTCAGAGAAGTCAAGGAATACGGCAAGTCCGGTATTGTTTACACCGTAGCCCTTGTCGCAACGCTCCTTTGCTGCACGTGAGGCTACGTCACGGGGTACGAGGTTACCGAAGGCTGGATAGCGACGCTCAAGATAGTAGTCGCGGTCTTCCTCTGGAATTTCCCATCCCTGCTTGGTGCCAGCCTGAAGGGCTTTAGCGTCTTCAAGTTTCTTAGGAACCCAGATACGTCCATCGTTACGGAGTGACTCTGACATCAGGGTCAACTTAGACTGCTTGTCGCCGTGTACGGGGATACAGGTGGGGTGAATCTGTACGTAAGAGGGGTTTGCGAAGTATGCGCCCTTGCGGTAGCACTGTACTGCTGCGGTGCAGTTACATCCCATAGCATTGGTAGAAAGGAAGTAGGTGTTTCCGTATCCACCAGTAGCGATTACTACGGCATTGGCGGTGAAGCGCTCGAGTTCGCCGGTCACAAGGTTCTTGGCGATGATACCGCGTGCACGTCCGTCAACGATTACTACGTCTTCCATTTCATAGCGGGTGTAGAGCTTCACCTTACCAGCTTGTACTTGGCAAGAGAGTGAGCTGTAGGCACCGAGCAGAAGCTGCTGACCGGTCTGACCCTTTGCATAGAATGTACGTGATACCTGTGCACCACCGAACGAACGGTTGGCGAGCATGCCGCCGTACTCACGTGCGAAAGGTACGCCCTGAGCTACACACTGGTCGATGATATTGTTTGACACCTCTGCCAGACGATATACGTTGGCTTCGCGGGCACGGTAGTCACCGCCCTTTACGGTGTCGTAGAACAGACGATATACTGAGTCGCCGTCGTTCTGATAACATTTGGCTGCATTGATACCGCCCTGTGCTGCGATAGAGTGTGCACGACGGGGAGAATCCTGAATACAGAGGTTGATAACATTGAAACCCATCTCACCCAAAGAGGCTGCGGCAGAAGCACCGGCAAGACCGGTACCAACCACGATGACGTCGAGTTTCAGTTTATTCTTTGGGTTGACCAGACGCTGATGAGCCTTATACTCTTTCCATTTGTCGGCTACTGGTCCGGCAGGGATTTTTGAATCTATTTGTTTTGCCATAATTCAAAAGTAATTAAAGATTTGACATTAATCCTGCTCTATACTACCACAGGCTGGGAGCAAGTCCAGCAGCGAAAGCTACTACTACTGCTATGAAAGCAAGGATGAGCAGAGTCACATAGATGTTGCCGATAACGCGCCAACGGTTGAACCAAAGTTTGCCGCTGATACCGATAGTCTGCATGGCTGACCAGAATCCGTGGGTCAGGTGGAACCACAGAGCTACCAACCAAACGATGTAGAGCACTACATAGACTGGGTTCTGGAACGTGTCGATGATAAAGGCGAAACCATCTGAAGGCAGATGACCCATGGTGGTACCGATAAGCTCGGCAAACATCATGTTGTACCAGAAGTTGAACAAGTGGAGCAGCAGACCCAGTACAACGACGATTCCCAGAACGAGCATGTTCTGAGAAGCCCATTCTACCTTTGCGGGCTTTTCTGTCTCAGCATAACGCTCCGAACCACGGGCAGAACGGTTCTGTGCGGTCAGGATGAATGCATAAACAATGTGAATTACTGCCAAGGCAGCCAATCCCAAGGTAGCTACTACAGCATACCAGTTGGCACCAAGAGCTTCACAAATCCAGTTGTAAGCCTCGCCAGAGAACAGCGCAACAATGTTCATGCATCCGTGGAATGTCAGGAACAGGATCAGCGCGATACCCGTTACGGACATCACAACCTTACGACCAATTGATGAATTGATTAACCACATAAAATGTTGAAATTTAATTAATTAAATATTTGATTTTGTTGTTTATACAAAGGAACTTTGCCTCACGGCATATTCACACAATACCCACTAATAAGTAAGCTTTTGCGCTTTCTGCCGACAAAATTACTAAAAAACAATGAACCACGCAAACGTTTTCGTTAAAATCATCACAATATTATATATTATACTATGTATTGATGCGCGCTATTTCACTTCGTATTTTTGAATAATTCTATCGTTTCGTTTACATTCGGGATGCATTCGGGATGCATTCGGGATGCATTCGGGATGCATTCGGGATGCATTCGGGATGTTATCATAAGCCATACGCGGTTAGTCTGATGCAAATACGTGAAAAGCCTCAAATAATTCTGCTGTAAGTCCCAACTAAGTCCCAACTAAGTCCCATGATTTTGCGGACTACAATGGGAAAATATTGGGAGAAACAACCTACCTGCATAGTGGGGCAAACAATCTATCAAACCTATCGCCTGCTCCACAAACCACCGCTTCAGCCTTTTACTACAAAACAGAAACCAATCGTATCAGACTGCATAATATGCTTTTTTAATACTTTAGTACACTACTTGAAAACTTTTTTTGTAATTTTGCACACGGAATAATAAAACATCATTCATCTATGATTCTTCATTACGACGTACTGGTGATAGGAGGCGGACACGCTGGATGCGAGGCAGCATGCGCTTCGGCAAACATGGGAGCAAAGACTTGTCTCGTCACCATGGATATGAACAAAATAGCACAAATGTCGTGCAACCCGGCTGTGGGAGGCATTGCCAAAGGACAAATCGTGCGAGAAATAGACGCGCTCGGCGGACAGATGGGTCTCGTGACAGACGCTACTGCCATTCAGTTTCGTATGCTCAACAGAAGCAAAGGACCTGCCATGTGGAGTCCACGAGCACAATGCGACCGAGGAAAATTCATTTGGGAATGGAGAAACATACTCGACAAAACCGATAATCTCGATATTTGGCAAGACCAAGCAGACGAACTCTTGGTGGAGAAGAAATGTGCCGTAGGTGTGAAAACAATATGGGGTGTGGAACTGCGTGCCAAAGCGATCATCATCACAGCGGGCACTTTCCTCAACGGACTGATGCACATCGGACGTACCATGGTGCCGGGTGGACGTATCGCAGAACCGGCAGTTCCCCACTTTACCGAAAGTATTACCCGACACGGAATTCGTTCAGAACGCATGAAAACGGGAACTCCTGTGCGCATAGACCGCCGTTCGGTAGATTTCAACGAGATGGTAGTTCAAGAAGGAGAACACGATTTTCACCAATTTTCCTATATGGGCAAACACAGAGTGTTACCTCAACTGACCTGTTGGACTTGCAACACAAATGCTAAGGTGCACGAGATTCTGCGCTCTGGACTTAAAGACTCTCCTCTTTATAATGGACAGATTCAATCCATAGGTCCACGCTACTGCCCTTCGATAGAAACCAAGCTCGTGACGTTTGCAGACCGCGAACAGCACCCGCTGTTCCTCGAACCAGAAGGAACCGACACCAACGAAATGTATCTGAACGGCTTTTCATCATCACTCCCGATGGAGGTACAAATAGAAGCCTTGCGACAAATTCCTGCTTTCCGTAACATCAAAGTCTATCGACCTGGTTACGCCATCGAATACGACTTCTTCGACCCAACCCAACTGAAACATTCGTTGGAATCGAAAATCATATCAGGACTGTTCATGGCAGGACAGGTGAACGGAACAACAGGATACGAGGAGGCTGGCGGACAAGGTACCATTGCCGGAATCAACGCCGCTATATTCTGCACAGGAGGCGAACCGCTCGTTCTGCATCGCGACGAAGCTTATATCGGCGTACTCATCGACGACCTCGTCACAAAAGGCGTCGATGAACCCTACCGCATGTTCACATCAAGAGCAGAATACCGCATCCTACTCCGACAAGATGATGCCGACGCTCGTCTCACCGAGAAGGCTTGCCAACTCGGCGTGGCTAAAACAGACCGATTCAACTGGTGGATGGAGAAGAAACAATGCATCGAAGAAATCGAAAGATTCTGCCAAACATTCCCCATTAAACCCCGTCTCATCAACGGAGCGCTGGAGGCAATGGGTTCTACCCCACTCGTCTATGGTTGCAAACTTGAAGACTTGATCACACGACCCGAACTCAACATCGACAAACTTGAGGAGGTCATTCCCGAACTGAAAGAGCAACTCGACCGCTTACCAAACCGCAGAGAGGAAATCAAAGAGGCTGCAGAGGTACATATCAAATATAAAGGTTACATCGAGCGCGAGCGTATCGTAGCCGACAAAATGCACCGTTTGGAGAATATCCGCATCAAAGACCACTTCAATTATAACGAGCTTCAGCAATTAAGCACAGAGGCAAGACAGAAACTAACTGCAATAAACCCCGAAACACTCGCGCAAGCAAGTCGCATACCTGGCGTATCCCCCAGCGATATCAACGTGTTACTCGTGCTGTTAGGAAGATAAAGTTTCACGTGAAACAACAACAATATTAAATAAATTACACGATTATGAACAACCCAGTATTATTGGAAAATCTTCGATGCATTCCGGATTTTCCGAAGAAAGGCATTAATTTCCGCGACGTAACAACACTCTATAAGAATCCAGAGTGCATGAAGATTATGGTCGATGAAATGTATGAACTCTACAAAGAGAAGGGAATCACCAAAATTGTAGGCATCGAAAGCCGCGGTTTTGTCATGGCCGCTGCCCTCGCTACTAAACTCGGCGCAGGTGTTGTATTGGCAAGAAAACCTGGAAAACTCCCCGCTACGGTTATCAAAGAGTCTTTTTCTAAAGAGTACGGAGTAGACACCGTTGAAATGCACATCGACTCTATCGATGAAAACGACGTAGTTCTTATCCACGACGATCTACTTGCCACCGGTGGAACCGCAAAGGCAACTTTGAAACTCGTGAACCACTTCCATCCCAAGAAAGTATATATGAACTTTATCATCGAAATAACTGACGAAGGACTGCACGGACGCGATTGCCTTGAAAAGGACGTAGAAGTAACAACCTTGATGGTTATTTAAATCATTCTCACATATCCCTGTTTCACGTGAAACAACAGCAACATGACTAAAGAAGAGAACGAGGCGCGCATTGCAAGACTAAAATCTATTGTGCTGAATATGCCAGAGAAACCGGGCAGCTATCAGTACTACGACGAAAATGGCACTATAATATATGTAGGCAAAGCCAAACGCTTAAAATCGCGCGTCTCGTCCTATTTTCACACAGAAGTAGATCGTTTCAAGACTAAAGTACTTGTATCGAAGATTCACGATATAAGCTATACGGTAGTAAACACCGAAGAGGACGCGCTATTATTGGAAAATTCGCTCATTAAGAAGTATAACCCTCGATACAACGTACTGCTTAAAGACGGCAAGACCTACCCCAGCATTTGCATCACCAAAGAGTATCTTCCTCGTATTTTCAGCACGCGTACTATCAATAAGAAATGGGGAACGTATTATGGGCCATATTCTCATGTGGCTTCGATGAATGCCGTGTTGGATCTTATCAAAAAGCTCTATCATCCCCGCAGTTGCCGTTTTCCCATCACCTGGGATGGCGTAGAGCAACGTAAATATCAGGTTTGCCTGGAATACCACATGAAGAATTGCGGTGCGCCATGCATTGGTAAACAGAGTATGGAAGACTATCAACGTAACATCGAACAGGCCCGCGAGATTCTAAAAGGCAACACTCGTGAGGTTTTACGCGCCATGAAAGACGAAATGATGGCTTTGGCGGAGGAATTACGGTTTGAAGAGGCAGAAGAAGTGAAACGTCGATATTTGCTCATCGACCAATTTGTTTCGAAGAGCGAAGTAGTAAGCCATACGATTAATAATGTTGATGTACTTACGATTACTAATGACGAAAAAATTGCTTTCGTCAACTATATCCATGTAGCGAATGGCGCAATCAACCAGAGCTTCACATTTGAATATAAGAAGCGCCTGGATGAAAGCGATGAAGAATTGCTTCAATTGGCGATCGTAGAGATGCGTGAACGCTTTCAAAGCAATGCGCGGGAGATTATACTACCACAGGAAATAAACTGCAATCTGGAGGGAGTAACCATTACTGTACCACAACGCGGCGACAAGAAAACGCTTCTCGATCTTTCCCTTATGAACGGGAAACAGTATAAATTTGACCGACTAAAGCAAGCAGAAAAGTTAAATCCTGAACAGAAATCAGTACGACTGATGAAAGAAATACAGGACGCACTCCATTTGCCTAAACTTCCATATCAGATAGAATGTTTCGACAACTCCAATATTAGCGGTACAGACGCCGTGGCTGCATGCGTCGTTTTCAAGAAGGCAAAACCTTCAAAACAAGACTATCGTAAGTATAATATAAAGACTGTGGTTGGTGCAGATGACTACGCAAGCATGAAGGAAGTAGTTGGTAGGCGTTATCGTCGTCTGATAGACGAACAACAACCTCTACCTGATCTCATTATTGCCGATGGTGGAAAGGGGCAGATGGAGGTTATTCGCGAAGTCATTCAAGATGAATTGAAACTAGACATTCCTATCGCAGGATTGGCAAAAGATGACCGTCACAGAACTAATGAACTGCTCTACGGATTTCCACCAAGGGTAATTGGAATGAAGACAGACTCAGAACTGTTCCGACTTTTCACTCAAATACAAGATGAAGTGCACCGTTTTGCAATTACATTCCACCGCGACAAGCGTTCCAAGCACCAACTCCACAGCGAACTGGACGATATTAAAGGTATTGGTCCTAAAACGCGAGACAGTCTCTTGAAGGCTCTAAAAAGCGTAAAACGTATTCGCGAAGCAGACTTAAATACCCTAAATAAGATTGTGGGCGAAGCCAAAGCAAATATTATCTTTGAGCATTTCAACAAACCATAAAGCATGCACAAAAAGATCGGTCTGAGTCAATAACCATGCAGCATAAGTTAAACAAGCAAAGAAACAGTCCGAAAAACGCTTTAATTTGCCGCTCAGAGACAACGAGCAACATATATAGAGAGTTTATCCACAATAATAATCAAACGGCTTTAGATAAAAAAAACATATTCATTAACAAAAAAACACAACCAAAGTAATAGTTAAACAAACCTATCATTTTAAAAACCTTTATTATAATAGTAAGGAGTAAGACAACGCTTACTTGATATATCGCTCACTTAATCGTACCTCTGCGACTACATCGCTTAGGTAGAGACATTCGGAAATAAAAAAGAAAATGAGTTTTTCTTTTGTATTTCGCTCACTTAATCGTACCTCTGCGACTACGTCGCTTAGGTACTAACATTCGGAAATACAAAAGAAAATGGGATTTTCTTTTGTATTTCGCTCACTTAATCGTACCTTTGTAGCATGAGAGTAGTAATACAACGCGTACAGCATGCCAGCGTAACAATAGAAGGCACGTTACATTCCAAAATTGGTAAAGGTTATCTTATCCTATTAGGAGTGTGTGAAGAAGATACTTCTGAAGACGTGGAATGGTTGGTAAAAAAGATAGTAGGCCTAAGAGTCTTTGAAGATGAAAACGGAGTGATGAATCGTTCTATTATGGAAGAAGATGGTGAAGCACTCGTAGTAAGCCAGTTTACACTATATGCAAGCTATAAGAAAGGCAACCGGCCATCGTGGTTTCGTGCAGCCAGTCACGAGATTTCCATACCTCTATACGAGGAATTTTGCAGTAAGTTAAGTGAAGCGATGAACAAGCCTGTTGGCACAGGAGAATTTGGGGCAGACATGAAAGTGGAACTCTTGAACGATGGTCCTGTTACCATCTGCATGGACACCAAAAACAAGGAATAGCTAACAAATAGAAACAGATAAGCTTGATGATTAAAAGGTTTTTAACCGAAGAAAAGTGGTCAACTATAGCCTATATCTTAAACATAGTGGGCTTAGTGATGATATTCACACGAAAATCATGGGATACATACAACCCATGGTATGGTTTAATAGGAGGGCTATTGATTGTGTTAGGCTTTAGCATCAACACATACATAGATTTCCCCCACCCTTTTCGTCAAGCAGAAACATCTAAAAAATTTGGGATTATATTTCGAATTTGCGCAATAATAGTACTCATCATCTTGCTTATCTATACAATATTTGAAGAACAGGCAGAACGATCTTTGAACATGTAAATACTTCTAAATAATGACTATAAAAGAAGCTCAAGAAACAGTTGACAATTGGATCAAAGAATACGGAGTACGTTATTTCTCCGAACTTACCAATATGGCTTGCCTAACAGAAGAGGTAGGTGAGCTGGCTCGTATCATAGCCAGGAAATATGGCGATCAGAGTTTCAAAGAAGGTGAAAAGTGTGACCTTAGCGACGAGATGGCCGATGTGTTATGGGTGTTACTGTGCCTTGCCAACCAAACAGGTGTGGACCTTACAGAAGCATTGGCACGTAACCTTGCAAAGAAAACACAACGCGACGCCACACGCCACATCAACAATCCAAAGTTGAAGTAATAACTAAAAGTCATTGCCCCACCCCTCCCAAGGGGCAATATTTCATTTACAAATAAAAAAACAACAATAAAAAAAGAACATTATGGCAGAGAAACTGAACAACCAACAAGACGAGAACAAGTACGAAAAAGCTTTGAGTCTCTATAATTGTGAAGTATCCGACGAAGAAGTGCGTGACGCAGTCCGCAAGATTATCGCAGAGAAAGTTCATGAAAACGACAACCTTGAGGTGAAAAAATTCCTCATGGGTAGTGTTGAACTTACAACGTTGAAGACCACCGATTCAGAGGATAGTGTACTTGCATTTACCGAGCGCGTCAACCAGTTTGACGAGCAATATCCAGAACTACCCCATGTAGCCACTATTTGTGTCTATCCATGTTTTGCTAAAACAGTTAGCGAAACACTTGAAGTTGATGGAGTAGAGATTGCCTGCGTGAGCGGCAGTTTCCCCTCATCACAGGCACTTATCGAGGTAAAGGTAGCAGAGACTGCCCTTGCAATAAAGGATGGTGCAACAGAGATAGATATTGTCATGCCAGTAGGAAAATTCCTAAGTGGCAACTATGAAGAAGTGGCAGATGAAATCTCCGAACTGAAGAATGTATGTGGAGAGAAGAAGATGAAGGTAATTCTTGAAACTGGATGCTTGAAAACAGCAGCCAATATTAAGAAGGCCTCTATCCTTTCTATGTATGCAGGAGCAGATTATATCAAGACCTCAACAGGAAAGTTAGAACCCGCAGCAACCCCGGAAGCTGCTTATGTCATGTGTCAAGCTATCAAGGAATATTATGATAAGACAGGCATCCAGATAGGTTTCAAGCCTGCTGGCGGTCTCAATACCGTCATGGACGCCATCACGATGTACACTATAGTCAAGGAAGTTTTGGGTGAAAAATGGCTCACCAACCAATGGTTCCGTATGGGCACATCACGCCTTGCCAACCTGCTTTTGAGCGAGGTGGTAGGTCATGAGACCAAGTTCTTCTAAAGGCGACGCTCTATCACGTAGTCAACATAGGCAGTCAAGG
This sequence comes from Prevotella sp. P4-98, assembly GCF_002251405.1. Taxonomy (NCBI): domain Bacteria; kingdom Pseudomonadati; phylum Bacteroidota; class Bacteroidia; order Bacteroidales; family Prevotellaceae; genus Prevotella; species Prevotella sp. P4-98. The sequence goes on from NZ_NPJC01000046.1 coordinate 40,095, forward strand.
CATCCTTGACTGTCTTTTCTTTTACGCTATTGTTGATGTAAGACATACATATCTTACTCATTTCCAACATCTTTTGTTCAGCATATTCAATACCGCCGTTATTCTTCGCAAATTCTACCAGTACCGCAATTTCATCCTTATTGACTGTGCCTTCTTTTACTTTACGTGCCAAAGTCAGCATCGACTCCATTGGCGTATGATTAAGTGCATATATTACAGGAAGCGTTAGCTTACCTTCCATCATATCGTTTCCTGTGGGCTTGCCAATTTCTTTAGAATCATAATAATCAAATATATCATCTCTGATTTGGAACATAACACCCAAAGTCTGTCCAAATTCGCCAGCTTTTTCTATTTCTTCATCGGATGCACCAGTAGATAAGGCACCGATTACGCAACATGCTTCAAAGAGCGCAGCCGTTTTCTGTTTGATAACCTGATAATAAACTTCCTCGCTAATCTCCTGATTTTGAATGTTCGACAGTTGAAGTATTTCACCTGCAGCAAGTGTCCGTCCGAGTTCAGAGAGGTTCTGCACAATACGTTTATTACCTGTTTTAGCAACATTGAGCAACGCAGTAGAAAGTATAAAATCACCCACAAGTACAGCTACCTTATTATTATAAGTAGCATTAACCGATGCCTGTCCGCGTCGTTCATCACTTTCATCCACCACATCATCATGCACAAGAGAAGCAGTATGCAGTAGCTCAAGACCTACAGCAGCATGCTGGGTCTCTACCGATACCTGCCCATAGTTCTTCGCTACGAGTAAAGTCAACATAGGTCTCATACGTTTTCCACCTCGTTGTCTGATGTGATCCAACACTTGAGAAAGCAAAGCTTCATCATGTTTGAGATTACTATTCATCAACTCAATAAAATCGTTGAGTTCCTTCTCTATTGGGTGCTTAATAAGTGATAAATGATCCATAATCGCAGAAATTTAATGCAAAAATAGTGAAAATCTCGCAGTAATGAGAAATTATTTAGTAATTTTACGCAGAAAATAGAAAATGTTATGAATAAACTATTCCTTTTAGACGCTTACGCACTGATATACCGTTCATATTACGCCTTTATCAAGAACCCGCGTATCAATTCCAAGGGGCTGAATACTTCAGCAATCGTAGGGTTTGTAAACACCCTCCAGGAAGTACTTACGAAAGAGCAACCCACACACATTGGCGTGGCATTTGACCCTCATGGACCCACATTTCGCAGCGAAGCATTCCCAGAATACAAAGCGCAACGTGAGGCAACTCCAGAAGACATCCGCAAGTCTGTTCCTATCATCAAAGACCTCTTGCGTGCATGGAACATATCCATCCTTGAAGTTGATGGCTATGAAGCTGATGATGTGATAGGTACTTTGGCCACAAAGGCAGGCGAGTTGGGTGTTGACACCTATATGCTCACGCCCGATAAGGACTATGGCCAATTGGTGACAGAACACGTGCACATCTATCGTCCGCGACATGGCGGTGGTTATGAAGTAATGGGACCAGAAGAAGTGAAAGCCAAATACAACATCCCCTCACCTACTGCTGTCATCGACTTGCTCGCCTTAATGGGCGATGCAGCCGACAACTTTCCAGGTTGCCCAGGTGTTGGAGAAAAGACAGCAGCCAAACTCATCGGCCAATTTGGAAACATCGACCAGCTCCTTGCCCATACCTCAGAACTGAAAGGTGCATTGAAGACAAAAATCGAAAACCACGTCGATGACATCCGCCTATCACTTTTCCTCGCCACAATCAAAACCGATGTTCCCGTCGAACTCAACCTTGACGAATTGAAGGTGAGTCACCCCAATGAGGAAGAACTGGGTCGTTTACTCGAAGAATTAGAGTTTAAGAGCCTTGCCAACAAGATTCTTAAAAAATCTAAAAATACTCAAACATCTGCTAATCCTCAGCTCTCTCTCTTTGCAGAATTTGCGCCCGAGAGTGCGGAAAGCTCAAAATTTTCGAGTTTTGAGAGCTTAAAAACCACTCCTCACAAGTATCATCTTGTTGATAATGAGGAAGAAATGCAACGCATTTGTGACTATTTTAGGACAGTTGAAATTGTCAGTCTAGACACAGAGACCACTTCGACAACAGCAATAGACGCAGAACTCGTAGGTTTGAGCTTTGCGACAAAGGAACACGAAGCGTATTACGTACCAGTGCCAGCAGATAGAGCCGAAGCACAAAAAGTAGTTGAAATTTTCCGCCCGATCTATGAGAGCGACAAAATAGTAAAGGTTGGACAAAATCTAAAATACGATTTGGAAGTGTTGCGCAACTATGACATTCATCTGCAAGGTCCGATGTTCGACACCATGATAGCCCATTATCTTCTCCAACCCGAACTGCACCACAACATGGACTACATGGCAGAAGCATATCTCCACTACCAAACCATCCACATCGACGAACTGATAGGACCGAAAGGAAAAAAGCAACGTTCGATGCGCGACCTCACTCCCGAACAGGTCTATGAATATGCTGCCGAGGATGCAGACATTACTCTTCAACTGAAAAACCATCTTGAGCCACAACTCAAAGAATATGGTGCTGACCGCCTGTTCTACGATATCGAGATGCCATTGATGCCTGTATTGGCAGAAATGGAAATGAATGGTGTATGTATTGATGCGTCATCATTGGCTGATACCTCATTACAACTTACCGAACGCATAAACACTATAGAACAAGAGATCTATACCTTGGCAGGCGAAACATTCAACATTGCCTCCCCCAAACAAGTTGGCGATGTGCTGTTTGGTAAACTGAAGATTGTTGAAAAACCCAAGAAAACCAAGACCGGACAGTATGTCACAAGTGAAGAAGTGCTCCAACAGTTACGCCACAAACACGAGATAGTAGATAAGATTCTGCAACATCGTGGATTGAAGAAACTCTTGGGCACCTATATCGATGCACTCCCCCGACTCATCAATCCCCGTACCGGCCACATCCACACCTCATTCAACCAGACAATCACAGCCACCGGACGCCTTTCGTCAAGCGATCCCAACTTACAAAACATACCTGTGCGAGGTGAAGATGGCAAAGAAATCCGTAAAGCATTCATCCCCGAACCTGGATGCCTTTTCTTCTCTGCCGACTATAGTCAGATTGAACTACGTGTCATGGCACATCTAAGTGGGGATGAAAACATGATTCGGGTATTCCGCGAAGGCAAGGACCTGCATGCTGCCACAGCTGCCAACATCTATAAAAAAGATATCAACGAGGTTACTCGCGATGAGCGCGCCAAGTCTAAGCGCGCCAATTTCGGAATTATCTACGGCATCACCGTGTTTGGTCTTGCCGAGCGTCTTGACATCGACCGTAGTGAGGCTAAACAACTGATAGACGGATACTTTGATACTTTCCCACAAGTGCATGACTATATGGAGAAGGCCAAAGCGCTGGCTCACGAACAAGGTTATGTCACTACCCTGTTTGGCCGTCGCCGCTATTTGCCCGACATCAATAGTGCCAATGCCGTGGTGCGCGGATTTGCCGAGCGCAATGCCATCAACGCTCCTATACAGGGAACTGCAGCCGACATCATTAAGGTAGCAATGATACGCATCTTCCAACGTTTCCAACAGGAAGGCATCCGCAGCAAGATGATTCTCCAGGTACACGACGAACTCAACTTCTCTGTCTATCCTGAAGAGCGTGCGCAAGTGGAGCGCATCGTACTCGAAGAGATGCAAGGAGCCATCAAACTCCATGTTCCATTGGTAGCCGACAGCGGTTGGGGAGCCAACTGGTTTGAGGCCCACTAAACATCAGGCAAGAATCAATAGAACTCTAAACATTATTCTATAAAACAACAAACAAAATGAAAAGGAAACAACTCTTTCTGACCGTCACTACCCTATTGGTATGTTTGACCCTTACTGCAATGTTCACATCTTGCGGAGACGATGACTCAAAAACAGATGATTCGCAAAGCTGGATTTGCGGCAAATGGGATGTGAGCGTCGATGTCACCAACTACGAGAACAACAAGGTTGTTGAACACCGAACCGACAGAAAAGGTACAGCCAAGTTTGAAAGAAACGGCACCCTCAGTGGCTTTGAAGATTTCACGAAATGGAAACTTACCGCCAACACCCTGACCGTTAGCGGTTCGAAAGGTAACGTAAGCGAGAAAACTTTCAATATCTCAACAGATGCAAACTATCAAATCTTCACTTTCACCGAAGAGATAGAAACACTAAAGACAAATGACAGCACTTCTGCCAACGGCAAGATAGAAAAGAAATGCATCAAAGTGTATGTCTTCCGAAAAGACTACACTTACAGTTCTAACAAACAATAAGACCCAATCCATCGCCCGATGTGGATTCAACATCCTATCGGGCGATTATTTTATATCGGTCATAATTCCCACGAAAGTATATCCGCAAAACTTATATCTATTCGATGTGCTCAGAAATAAAACAGATCGATATTCTTTTAATAACGCTTTGACATGGTTTTCCAGACGTTTGGCAAAACGTATTGTCCAACGTTTGGTAAGGGTATTTCCTAAGGTTTGGCAAAGATATCGTCTAACGTTTGAAAAAGGTCTTTTCAAAGTTTGACAAAGGTGTTATCCAACATTTGACAAAAGTATTATCCAACATTTGACAAAAGTATTATCCAACGTTTGATAAGAGTATTATCCAACGTTTGATAAAGGTATTATCCAACGTTTGATAAAGGTGTTATCCAACGTTTGATAAAAGTATTATCAAGGTCTGAAAAAACGCTGATAAACTATAGTAAACCCATTTATACATCAATCGCTTAGCTGGTCCGTGTTGATGATAGATGGCAATCCGGTGGTCGATGTGTGGTCGAACTTTCAGACATCGACCACCACTTAAAGTTCTAATATACTGCACGTTATACTATAGGTGTGGTCGAGTGGTCGAAATTTTCTGAAAACTAAAATAACTGCGTGCTGAGGTAGTAATACTTTCTTGGACGACACGGATTTACAATGATGCCCACAAAGCAACCTTGCTGCCGTCAATAGAAAACATGCTTATTATCAACCGACAACACATTTATTCGCCATGAAAATCAGCACAATAAGTGAAAGAAAAGGTATAAATGGAAATTTTGAACATTATGTAGTAATTTATGAATAGTATGATGTGATGGAAAAGTCGTAACTTTGCGCTCGATTAATTATAGTTTAGAATATCAGAAGAAATATTTCAAGCATAAGAAGATGAAAAAAGTATTGTTTTTTTGTATCGCTCTCTGTGCAATCACAATGGTCAAAGCACAGGAGACCCTTACGCTGAACCAGTGTTTGCAAATGGCGATAGACAACAATCTCTCGTTGAAAATCAGTCGAAATGAGGTTGCAAAAGGTAAACAAACCATTAGCGAAAACCGCGCCAAACTGTATCCACAGATCAATGCAGTGGCACAGCTCAACGACAACTTCACTCCACCAGTATCTGTCACCGATGGTTCGGCATATGGTAAATCCTACAATGTGACCAAAACCCTACAATACAATGCCTCAGCAGGTTTACAATTACAGATGCCCCTCTACAACCAAATGGTGCTTACAGCTATCGACATTTCCAAAACTGTTGACCATCTGAACCAGCTCTCTTATGAGAAAGCACGCGAAGATCTCATCGTGCAGACCGCCAAAGCCTATTATATGGCACAAAACACATTAGAGCAAATTCGCTTGGTGAACGATAATATCAAGCGTTTGGAAGAGTTGCGCGACATCACCCAAGCATTCTACGACAACCAGATGAGCCTTGAAGTAGATTTGAAGCGCGTCAACCTCAATATCGAGAACCTCACCGTGCAGCGCGACAATGCCGTTGCCATGCTCGATCAGCAATATACCATGCTAAAATATGTCATCGACTATCCTGCCGACAAGGCCATCCAAGTGACCGACATGGAGCCTGCCAAGATAGAGGAAGTGAAGGCCAACGGCCTCAATACCGGCCTCTACGAACTGCAACTGCTTGAGAAGAAAAAGGAATTGACCAAGAAGCAAACCAAGCTTGCCAAAGACGGCTATCTTCCCACACTAAGCCTTACCGGCAGTCTGATGTACTCAGCTTTCACCGATAAGTTTGAACATTGGTTCCATTCGGGCGATTCCAACCATTGGTATGGCTCCAACGGTTTAGGCCTTCAGGTGCGCGTTCCCATCTTCGACGGTTTTGAGAAACGCTCTAAAATCAGACGTGCCAAGATAGAAGAAGACAATGCACGTATCGGCTATGAAAATGCCCTGAAAGGCATGCAGGCCAACTATATCAATGCTGTCAGCGAAGTAAACAACTGCCAACGCAACTACAAAAAGCAGTCAGACAATTATCTTTTGGCACAAGATGTATATAGCGTGACCGCCGACCAATATAAAGAAGGCGTCAGTTCGATGACCGCAGTACTCCAAGACGAGATGCGTATGAGCGAAGCCATGAATAATTATCTTACAGCCTGCTATAGCTATAAGATAGCCAACCTGTCACTTCTCAAACTCACCGGTCAACTGGACCAAGTGAAATAAAGCCATTTTCAAACTATATTATCATACAATAACAACGAACAAAACAAAACGAAGATATGGAAAACAAGGAAAACAAAGAAAATAAAGAAATGGAAAACGTAGAAACAGTACAGGAAGAAAATGCCAAGGAGTTTAAGAAGCTCAGAGGCCGTCGCCTCGTAGTCAGTCTTATCGGCATTGCCATTCTTGCCTATGGTCTATGGAAAATCGGCTGTCTCTTCTTCGATTACTCTTCCAATGAGTCGAGCAACGATGCCCAGATAGAGCAGTATATCTCTCCCGTTAACCTCCGTGCATCAGGCTACATAGCCAAAGTTTGTTTCAGAGAGCATCAAGAAGTGCATAAAGGCGACACCCTGCTCATTCTCGACGACCGAGAATACCGCATCCGTCTGATGGAGGCAGAGGCTGCGCTGAAGGATGCTTTGGCTGGCGCCAACGTCAACGATGCCACCAAGCAAACCACCGAGACCTCGGCATCTATCTATTCTGCCTCTATCGATGAGATAGAAGTGCGCCTCGCCAAACTTGCCAAAGACTGCGAACGCTACCGCAATTTGGTGGCCAAGAAAGCCGCAACCCCAATCCAACTGGAACAACTGGAAGTGGAATATGCCGCCACGAAAAAGAAACTCGAAGCCGTCAAGAAGCAACAAGCTGCTGCTTATAAAGGCGTCAACGAGGTGACCACTCGCAAGCAAAACGTTGCAGCCGCCATCGAGCGTGCTCAGGCAGCAGTTGAAATGGCCAAGTTAAACCTCTCCTACTGTGTTGTTGTGGCCCCTTGCAACGGTAAATTGGGACGCCGATCTATTGAGGAAGGCCAGATGGTCAATGCAGGAACCACCATCACCTATATTGTCCCCGACAATCAGAAATGGGTGGTAGCCAATTTCAAGGAGACCCAGATAGAGCACCTCTACGTAGGTCAGAAGGTGCGTATCAGCGTAGATGCTATGCACGACAAGGAGTTTGAAGGCACCGTTACCGCCATTTCCGGTGCCACAGGCGCTAAGTATTCACTTGTTCCTACCGACAATTCTGCCGGCAACTTCGTAAAGATTCAGCAGCGCGTGCCAGTACGCATCGACTTCACCAATATCAGCAAAGAGGACAATGCCCGCCTTGCCGCAGGTATGATGGTAATCGTCAAAGCCCAGAGAAAATAGTAAGATGTCGGAAAAGTATAAGAATTATCCGTTTTACAGTTGGGTGCCGAAACCACTTGGCATCATCTTTATGATCATCCTCTTCGTACCGATGATCACTATGGGTGGTGTCTATGCCGCCAACAGCGGTGAGATGATGAGCGGACTCGGCATCCAGTCGGAGTATATCGTCTTTGCCAGCTTCTGCACCTCAATAGGTATGGCAGCATTTTCGCCATTCTTCTATGACTTAGTGTGTATCCGACGAGAGAAGATGATGTGTATCGTAGGCTTCTCCATTCTCTTTCTGCTGAGTTATGTCTGTGCTATGACCGAATCGCTTTTCATTCTCGGTTTGTGCAGTCTGCTCATGGGTTTTGTGCGCCAAACGCTATTGATGGCCCATCTCTTCGTACTCATCAAGTATGCTTTCGGCATAGAAGCCACACGTAATCTCACACCAGGTTGTGAACCTACAACAGAGGAAGGTTGGGATGCTGCAGATAGCGAAAAGATGGTATCACAACCGGTCATCTACCTTTTCTTTATGATTATCGGACAACTCGGAACATGGCTTACAGCTTGGTTGGCCTACGCTTACGAGTGGCAGTATGTCTATCATTTCATGATGGCATTTATGCTTGCAGGCATCATCATCGTATTCTTCACCATGCCCTATCATGAATATGCACTGCCAAAATTCCCCATATCCTTTTCAAAGTTTGGCAATGTCACGGTGTTCAGCGTTATGCTTTGCTCGTTTGTCTATGTCATGGTGTTTGGCAAAACATTAGACTGGTTTGACGACAAATCCATCTGCCTCTCCACACTGATATGCATCGTCTTTACGGGGTTGTTTATCTATTTGGAAGCCTCACGCCGATCACCTTATTTCATCATGGAGGTATTTAAAGTAAGGGTCGTCAACTATGGTATCATGCTGTTCTTTCTGCTGATGTTATGTAATTCAAGCAGTATGTTCGTCAATGTGTTCACCAATGTCAGCATGAAGATAGACAACTGGCAGAATGCCACTTTGGGCAATTGGGTAATGGTGGGCTATACCGTTGGACTCATCTTTGCCATTATAGCCAGAGCCAAAAACGTCCACTTGAAATGGATGTATGCCCTTGGATTTGTATTTATCGGTGCATACGCCCTCTTCATGTATTTCGAGGTTCAAAACGATGGAATGTATGAACGCATGAAGTGGCCCGTCATTATCCGCTCCACCGGAATGATGTTGCTCTATTCACTGATATCCACTATTGCCAACCAACGCATGCCCTATCGATTTATGTCCACCTGGGTATGTATCATGCTCACCGTGCGTATGGTCATTGCACCAAGTATCGGTTCTGCACTCTATAGTAATGTACTTCAGCATCGTCAACAGTATTATGTCACACGCTTCGCACAGGATTTCGATCGCACCAGTATCGAGACTGCCACCACCTACGACCAAACAATTCGGGGCATGCAGCATCAAGGCAAGAACGAGACCGAAGCACAACACATGGCAGCCATGAGCGTCAAGGGTAAGATTCAGGTGCAAGCCACGCTGACCACCATTAAGGAGATGGCCGGCTGGACTTTCTATGGGTGTATGGCCTGTGCGCTACTGATGCTTATCATCCCTTGGCGCAAGCGCAATCTGAAGGAACTCACTCGCGAATATTTGCTCAAGAATGTAGATGTCAGTTCACTTGGGGCAAAATAAGAGTGGGGCAAAATATCAAAAAAAGCAAGACTTTCATCGGGAAAGAATGATATTTTTGTTATCTTTGCACCAAATAAGGTCATGGGAACGGTCATCGTTCTCATGACTTGGGCAAAGAAACAATAAATGGAACTGACCGAAAACATCATCATCTGCAACGCCAGCACCTTTCCCCATTGGCTGACCGAACCCTTCTATTCCGACTATGTGGGTATAGTGGTTTGTCATCAGGGAACGTTTCATTTCTGTGTAGATGGCACTTCATATACTACTAAAGCAGATGAAACCGTATTCCTGTCAAAGGGCATCATGCTTCAAGTGACAGAAAGTTCTTCCGATTTACAGTTCACTTTACTCTTCTACCACAGCGAAAACATACGCCCCATGTTAGGCAATACCGTAGTCACCATGCGCCTCTATGCCACCATCTATCCTAAAGCATGCCACATTATCCATACAGGTTTTGAGAATATGCTTGCTTCTTATGCCCGCATGTTGCAGGCATTGGAGCAGCAAGAAGACACCAGTCCGTATAGTGCCTACGAAGAAAAACTCCTATTGCTGGCAGTCACTTACCGACTATGCAGTATCTTCTCCATGTCGTATAAAGTTGCAGGCAAGTATATGGCACGTAAGATAGAAATCTTCGAGTCGTTGCTCAAGCTCATTGAAGACAACTACATGCGTGAACGCAGTGTGGCATTCTATGCCGATCAACTGTGTCTTACACCAAAATACTTATCTGTCATGGTGAAATCGCTATGCGGAAACACTGTTCAACAATTGCTCTTCAAAGCCATTATCCGCCGTAGCATTTTCCTTATGAAGAATACCAATATGTCGATTCAACAGATTTCCTACGAGTTGAATTTTCCCAATGCTTCCACCTTCGGCACATTCTTCAAGAAGCACACGGGACTTTCACCCAAACACTACAGAATGGCTACAGAATAAGCTGTGTAGCCCACTGATATAGCACTATATCGGTTATCTTGCTGGAAAACTCATTTCAAATGCTTGATAACACGAGCAGGATTACCCACTGCCACCACATTAGAAGGGATGTCGCTGACCACCACACTGCCCGCTCCTATCGTCACATTGTCGCCAATGGTGACACCGGGAAGAATAGTAGCACCACCACCAATCCACACACTATGGCCAATGGTGACTGGTTTTGCCCATTCACGACGTGTGTTACGCTCCTCAGGATTGGTACTGTGACAAGCGGTATAGATGCCAACATTGGGACCGATAAAACAGTCGTCGCCTATGGTTACTGGTGCTTCGTCGAGCACAGTCCAATTGAAATTGGCAAAGAAACGCTTACCCACGTGTATATTTGTACCATAATCACACCAGAACGGTTGTACAATAAAGGTATCAGTTTCACTGGTTCCCAACATCTGTTGCAGTTTTAAGTTGCGTGCCTGCAAATCGGTTGGACGTATCTGGTTGTATTCCCAACAATCGTCCTTACATTTATTCAATAGTTGTATAAGGTACGCATCACAAGCATTATACTCCTCGCCGCGCACCATTTTCTGGTATTCGACCATATTATGTTCGGTCATCATATTTTCACTTCTATATTAGGGTTCTGTCGTAGCAGTTCTTGTACAAACTCCTGACTGTTTTTGGGCGATATGATAATATCATCGAAGCGGTTGTAGAAAATACAAATGCGCTGAAGACTCAATGCTGGCGAACTAAGCATCGTACGACAAGGCGTTATCTTCAGTATCTTGTCGATAGGTACATCCCATCCGATAAACATGCCGCACCTCACCTTCAACACCCCTTCTCCAATGGTATAGTCGGTATGCAGCAACAGATCTACTAGGAGCCATGTCATCAACACCGTCACCACTACAATTATCCATTCATAGTTGGTGACTATCACCTGCCATATCAAAAAGCCGATAACACACATGAATAATATCACGAGCCAAGTATCCACTCTCGATTTATATACCTTGTTTTCTATCATTTAGCGTTGCAGTTATTCGACTGCAAAGATACATTATTTTTTCGAACTCTACACCTTTTCTATAAACAAATACAAGAGAAGTCGTAGCAAAAAGATTGTCTTTATGGAGACAACCCAGAGTTTCTCGACTTACAAAGTGTCAGCCACATACCATGAAGGGCTGCCGCATCGAGATGCAACAGCCCTGTTATCAACATATATAAAAGCGCTTAACAAAGTAGCGCAGAGACTGCCAGTGCGTCATCGCCTTCAAAGACTTTCATCTCTGTCATGGGCGAATAGTTGAAATTGGAAAAACGGAAAAGTTGAACTGCAAGGTATTCATAGTCTTGCGAACAAGCTATTTCCAAGCGGAAAGGTCCAACCGCAACAGTGGGCAACTTACCCTTTTCCACTTCGCTACGCATCGTCTTACCGTCAGTCTGAAGCAGTTGTGTGAGTCGGCCTTCCATATCTGGAGCATACTCATTGACCTTCAGATTGATTTTAGATGATGTGGGGGCGTAGGTAAGATTGGTCTTCAATCCGAGAAAACCACGACTGATATTAATACGAGAATCGTTGGAGAGAGCCTCAGCCATCTCCATGTGTTTATAATTTGCCATTGTTTTTTGATGTTAGAATGTGTTTCTTAAAATAAATAAATAATTGTGCTATAGGCCAAGAAGGCCAATAAAGAAACACACTGCTAACGCAGAATCCGCCTCAGTGCAATGATATAATACTGGCACGAGACGGCACTCTGATGGGGTGACACCTCTTGGCGACGACGCCCATCATAGTGATCATGTATAAGAATGATTGGGGTTTTCAGCGAAACGGCTACTAATCGCTGGCCTGTAGGACGCCCACCGCCCATGGTGGGCAAGCGCAACAAGCGTGGCGTAGCAATACGATAGCCATCATAAACATCTGTCAACAGTGCCTCACCCAAAGGTTGATGTTTGCTATCATTATCATAGATCTGGTCGGAAACAGGCACCGATTCGTTACATCTTTCCACGGCAAAAACCTCCTGCTGCTGACCAAAAGTCATCAGCAGAAGCAACAATACAAAGTGGAAAAGACGCTGTTTCATAACTGCAAAATTAAACATTCTGCGCGAAAAAACGGCATATAAATCCATTTTTTACATGTTTCTTAATATTTTAAATAATATATGGATATTTTTTGTTAGATTGTAAGCAATCTTATATATATTGCTTACAATTCGTTTGCAAGCTTTCATTTGTAGATAGAAAACCACCGCTTATCCTATCATATTGCTATCTTATTTTGTAATTTTGCAAGCAGAACGAAAGTTTAAATAGAGGATAATATGACAAAGTGTAAGCAAACCAACAAACAACAAGGGCTTTATCAACATGATTATGAACATGATGCCTGCGGTGTGGGCATGGTGGTCAACATCCATGGCAATAAGAGTCACGAATTAGTAGATAATGCTTTACGAGTGCTGGAAAATATGCAGCACCGCGGTGCAGAGGGCGCTGACAAGAAAACCGGCGATGGTGCAGGTATCATGTTGCAGATTCCCCACGAGTTTATACTGCTTCAAGGCATTCCTGTACCTGAAAAAGGAAAGTACGGAACAGGTTTGATTTTCCTTCCAAAAGACAAGGAACGCCAACAAGAGATACTCTCTATTATGATAGAAGAAATAGAGCGCGAGGGGTTGCAGTTAATGCATCTGCGTAACGTGCCCGTCAATCCCGAATGTTTGGGACAGGCAGCACTGGGCAATGAACCCGACATCAAGCAGGTTTTCGTTACTGGAGTTGCCGACGACAGCGTTGCCGACTTTCCACGCACACTCTATGTCATCCGCAAAAAGATAGAACATCGCGTCAGCGATGAAGACTTCTATATCTGTTCGCTAAGCAACACAAACATCATTTACAAGGGAATGCTCACCAGCAAACAGCTGCGTGAGTATTTTCCCGATCTTTCAAATCCCTATTTCACCAGTGGTCTGGCACTTGTACACTCACGTTTCAGTACCAACACCTTCCCCACTTGGTCGCTCGCACAACCTTTCCGACTGTTGGCACACAATGGTGAAATAAACACCATACGCGGCAACCGTGGATGGATGCAGGCACGCGAAAGCGTATTGTTGAAAGAGGATTCACCACTTACTCCAGCAATCTCGCCCATCGTACAGCCGGGTATGAGCGACTCGGCATCACTTGATAATGTATTAGAATTCTTTGTGATGAGTGGTCTGTCATTGCCTCATGCCATGAGTATTCTTGTGCCTGAATCGTTCAACGACAAGAACCCAATATCCGAAGATCTTAAGGCTTTCTATGAATACCACTCTATTCTGATGGAGCCATGGGACGGTCCCGCAGCTCTACTTTTTAGCGATGGGCGCTTTGCCGGTGGTATGCTCGACCGCAATGGCCTACGTCCTGCACGCTATACCATTACTAAAAACGATACGATGGTAGTAGCTTCTGAGGCAGGAGTAATCGATTTCAATCCTACGGAAGTGGCTGAAAAAGGTCGCTTGCAACCAGGTAAAATCTTGCTCATCGATACCCAAGAGGGCAAAATCTACTATGATGGAGAAATCAAGGAACAGCTCGCCAAGGAGCATCCCTATCGCCAATGGCTTTCTACCAACCGTATCCAGTTGGAGAAACTCAAGAGCGGTCGCCATATAGCCAACAGCGTAGATAACCTTTTGCAAAAAGAAGTGATGTTCGGTTATGGCGAGGAAGATGTCGATGGCACCATCGCACCGATGGCAGTCAATGGTGTTGAGCCTACCGCTGCCATGGGTAACGACACACCATTGGCGGTGTTGAGCAATCGTCCACAAACGTTCTTCAACTATTTCCGTCAGCAGTTTGCCCAAGTCACAAACCCTGCTATCGACTCTATCCGCGAATCACTTGTCATGTCGCTCACGGAGTATATCGGTCGTGTAGGCGCTGGCATCCTCACTCCAGACGAGAGCAATTGTAAGATGGTGCGTCTCCCCCACCCCATTTTGAATAACACTCAGCTCGATATACTCTGCAATATTCGCTATAAAGGATTCAACACCGTGAAGCTTCCCATGCTCTTTGAATGTAAAAAGGGTGAAGATGGACTCCGCGATGCACTATCGAAACTCTGCCACGATGCAGAACAGTCGGTTGATGCAGGCTACAACTACATTATCTTATCAGACCGTGAAGTAGATCAAGACCACGCTGCCATCCCATCATTACTCGCAGTCAGCGCCGTCCACCATTATCTCATCAGCGTTGGAAAGCGTGTGCAAACCGCCCTTATCGTTGAAAGTGGCGAGATTCGTGAAACGATGCATGCTGCTCTGCTCTTAGGCTATGGCGCCTCAGCGCTGTGTCCTTATATGACGTTTGCCATACTCGACGACCTCGTCAAGCGCCACAAGATACAGGAAGACTATACTACAGCCGAGGCCAATTATATCAAGGCTGTCAAGAAAGGACTGTTTAAAATTATGGCTAAGATGGGTATTTCTACCATCCGTAGCTATCGCGGTGCTAAGATATTCGAGAGCATCGGACTCAACGAGAGTCTCTTGAAGGCATATTTCGGCACAGAGGTGAGCACCATTGGTGGTATCGGTTTGGAACGTATCGCACGCGATGCTATCATACTACACGACAAGGCTTTCGCCACCGGAAACGATGCAGAAACAGCAGCCGAGGCTTTCTTGCCCAATTTAGGACAGTTCCATTGGCGCAAAGACGGTATCCGTCATGCATGGAATCCAGAAACTATTGCCACCTTGCAACTTGCTACTCGCACAGGCAACTATGATAAATTCAAGGAATATACACACTTGGTGGATGACAAAGCAGACCCCATCTTCATCCGCGACTTCCTTGGTTTCAAGAAGAATCCTATCCCTCTTGAAGAGGTAGAACCCGTAGAAAGCATTGTCAAGCACTTTGTTTCAGGTGCAATGTCATTTGGCGCACTGTCGAAAGAAGCACACGAAGCCATTTGTCTGGCTATGAATCTGCTGGGAACAAGAAGTAATACTGGTGAGGGCGGTGAAGACTCTGAACGTTTTCACAGTACCGTTGACGGCATCTCTCTATCTTCTAAAACCAAGCAGGTGGCCAGTGGTAGATTCGGTGTCACAACTGAATATCTTGTCAATGCAGAAGAAATTCAAATCAAAGTAGCACAGGGTGCAAAACCTGGCGAAGGTGGTCAGTTGCCCGGATTCAAGGTCAATGAGGTCATTGCAAAGACACGTCACAGCATTCCGGGTATCAGTCTTATCTCTCCGCCACCACACCACGACATCTACTCTATCGAAGATTTGGCTCAACTCATCTTTGATTTGAAACACGTAAACCCTCGCGCTGCCATCAGCGTCAAACTCGTTGCAGAGAGTGGTGTAGGCACTATTGCTGCCGGTGTGGCAAAGGCAAAAGCCGACCTCATAGTTATCAGCGGTGCTGAAGGCGGCACAGGCGCATCACCTGCCAGCAGTATGCGCTTTGCAGGAATATCGCCTGAAATCGGACTGAGCGAAACTCAGCAGACCTTGGTAAAGAATGGATTACGCGGACAGGTACGCCTCCAAGTTGACGGACAAATCAAAACCGGACGCGATGTCATACTCATGGCACTGATGGGTGCCGAGGAGTTTGGTTTCGGCACATCCGTACTTATCGTATTAGGATGTATGATGATGCGCAAATGTAACCTCAACACCTGTCCTATGGGTGTTGCCACACAGAATCCGGAACTGCGTAAGCACTTCATCGGACGCTACGAATATCTCGTCAACTACTTCACTTTCCTTGCAAGAGAAGTACGCGAATATTTGGCTGAAATGGGTTTCCGTCGCCTTAACGATATCGTGGGACATACAGAACTTGCCGTGGTAAAGGATACAGAGACAACAACAGACCACAAACCTGTGCTCGATTTCACACGTCTGCTCTTTAAAGAGGGTGACAGTAAGACAGCACTCTGCCATATCCCAACCAGCGAAATGCACACTGACACTACTTCGCTCGATGCACAGATGATACGCGGTGCAGAGCCAGCCATAGAGCGTCAGGAAGAAGTCAATCTTGACTTTGCCATCAGAAATACCGACCGAGCCGTTGGCGCAACACTTGCAGGAACCATTGCCCTCCGCTATGGACAGCAAGGATTACCCGACCAAACCATCAATGTGAAGTTCAAAGGATCTGCTGGTCAGTCATTTGGTGCATTCCTCAACAAGGGTATTTCATTCAAACTGGAAGGCGAAACCAACGACTACTTCGCAAAGGGACTATCAGGCGGACGTATTGCCATACTGCCTCCAGTACGATCTAACTTCAATGCAGAAGATAATATCATTGCAGGAAATACCGGACTTTATGGTGCTACAAGCGGCGAACTCTATATCAATGGTAAGGTTGGCGAACGTTTCGGAGTAAGAAACTCAGGAGCTATAGCCGTTATAGAAGGTGCTGGCGACCACTGTTGCGAATATATGACAGGCGGACGCGTCGTCGTTTTAGGCCAGACAGGACGCAATTTTGCTGCAGGAATGTCGGGCGGTGTTGCTTACGTATGGGATAAAAACCATAACTTCGACTATTTCTGCAATATGGATATGGTAGAAATCAACCTTGTAGAAGAAGCACAGTACCGCAAGGAACTACACGAACTCATCAGACAACACTATCTGTACACCGGTTCAAAACTGGCACGTACCATGCTCGATGACTGGCAGCGTTACGTAGAGGACTTCATTCAAGTAGTTCCTATCGAATACAAACGCGTGCTGCAAGAAGAACAAATGAACAAACTCAGACAGAAAATCGCTGATATGCAAAGAGACTATTAAGCATTGAAGCACAGAAAGACAATAGACAACTATGGGAAATCCAAAAGCATTCTTAGAGATACACCGGCAAGAAGCTGGCTATCGTCCAATACATGACCGTATCCACGACTTCGGTGAAGTGGAGCAAACGCTCAATACCAAGGAACGCAAAGCACAGGCATCACGCTGCATGGACTGTGGTGTTCCATTCTGCCACTGGGCTTGTCCGCTGGGCAACAAACCACCCGAATGGAACGATGCTTTGTATCGTGGAGACTGGGAACTTGCCTATCGGCTACTCAATGCCACCAATCCGTTCCCTGAATTCACAGGACGCATCTGCCCAGCATTGTGCGAGAAAGCGTGCATTCTCAATTTGATAGAACACGAACCCACTACCAACCGAGAAGATGAAGCCTCTATCACAGAAGCCGCATTCCGTGAGGGTTATGTTATTACCCACCATCCCAAGCGCAACGGCAAACGCGTGGCTGTCATCGGAGCAGGTCCTGCCGGCCTCGCAGCAGCTAATGATTTGAATCTAAAGGGTTATGAGGTGACCGTCTATGACCGTCACGAAGCTGCCGGAGGTCTGTTGCGTTATGGTATTCCCAACTTCAAACTCAACAAGGCCATTATAGACCGACGCATGAAAGTGTTGTATGATGAAGGTATTAAGTTTGTATTTGAAGCCGATATCGACCTACAGCATCTGTCACTCGCCAACGAGTTTGATGCCGTAGTGATTGCCACCGGTACACCAACAGCACGCGATTTGAAGATTCCCGGACGCGAACTCAAGGGAGTTCACTTTGCACTCGACATTCTCTCACAACAGAATAGAATACTCGATGGTATAGAGTTTAAGAAAGACGAAATCGTCACCGCTAAGGGTAAAGACGTGCTCGTCATTGGTGGCGGTGACACCGGTAGCGACTGTATTGGTACAGCCCACCGTCAGGGTTGTAAGAGCGTGACACAGATAGAAATCATGCCTAAGCCACCTGTAGGACCAGAAGATCCTAAGAATCCATGGCCTGCATACCCCAGAACTCTCAAAACTACGAGTAGCCACGAGGAAGGATGCACCCGTCGCTGGAATATCAATTCACTTGAATTCATAGGCAAGGACGGTAAACTGACTGGTGTACGCGTGCAAGAAATAGATTGGAAACCCAATCCAGAGGGCGGTCGTCCACTCATGGTGGAAAAGGGGAAACCAGAGATTATCAAAGCCGAACTGGTATTACTCGCTATGGGATTCCTCAAGCCCGAACATCCACAGTATCCCAAGAATGTTTTCGTTTGCGGCGATGCTGCCAATGGCGCCAGTCTTGTGGTACGTGCATTAGCAAGCGGCAAACAGACTGCCGCCAAGGTGGATGACTTCCTCAAGAAATAACATCACAAACAATACAAACACAAAAACCATTGCGTGCAGACCGAATTCATTCGTGTCTGCACGCTTTCATTTGCTATTTACGCTTGATAAGCATCATCGCCACGATAGGAGCACCTACCAGTGCTGCCACACTATTGACGGGCAGAGCGCCTTCAAAACCGGGCAATCGCGACAACAAACAGCATATCAACGTAAGCATAATACCAGAAAACAAGGTGGCAGGCATTAACCATCGATGGTCTGAGGTGCGAAACAAAACACGCGCCAGATGGGGTACAGCCAATCCAATAAACATGATAGGACCGCAATAGGCAGTCACTACAGCAGCAAGCAAACCCGAAGAAACGATAATCAAGGTGCGTGAGCGACGGATATCAAGTCCTAAATTTCGTGCATAATTATCTCCCAATAGCAACATGTTCATCGACTTGATGAGCAGCATACTCATAGGCAACAACACCGCCATCATAACGGTAAAGACCATAAGTTGTGTGCCACTGGTGCGTGTGAAGCATCCCAATCCCCACACCACATACGCCTTGACATCCTCTTCAGCACTGAAAAATTTCAGAATGCCTATTATAGATGTGGCAAGATAACCAGTCATCACACCGATAAGTAGCAACGTAACATTTCCCTGTACGTATCTTGCCACAAATATGATGAGTGCTAATACGAGCAATGAACCAGCCATAGCGGCAATAGTCATAGCTACATCGCCCACATAACCCAATCTACTCAATGCCACACCACCAATGGAACTGCTCAACAGCACAACGAATGCCACACCAAGCGAAGCA
Organism: Prevotella sp. P4-98; assembly: GCF_002251405.1. Classification (NCBI taxonomy): domain Bacteria; kingdom Pseudomonadati; phylum Bacteroidota; class Bacteroidia; order Bacteroidales; family Prevotellaceae; genus Prevotella; species Prevotella sp. P4-98. The sequence goes on from NZ_NPJC01000046.1 coordinate 59,519, forward strand.
CCGTTAGACACACCAAGCACCGACGGTCCTGCCAAAGGATTGTGGAAAACGGTCTGCATCTGAAGTCCACTCACCGCCAGACCTGCGCCTGCCAAGAGCGCCGTAAGCGTCTGTGGAAATCGTGAGTTCCATATAATATTACTCCAGATGGTAACCTCCGTGGCGTCATATCCCGTAGTATCGAGTCCAAGGAGTATGTCTGTCACGGCACGCAAAGGTATCGTTACCGTTCCGATAAGGATGTTGAACAGGAAAAGGACGGCCACTCCCACAAGAGTGAAAGCCATCATGATGGCAGGACGATGTTTCACTTGTATAGCTATATTATTGTTTCAACAGATGATAGAATGTCGGTTTGTAATCCTTCGGCATGAGTTCGGGATGGAAAATGGCAACGAAATCAGCCAAAACCTTATCAGGACAGACAGGAGAAATCTCGTAATACGGTTGGCGTTTCATATTGCAATAGATCACGTGGCGGTCATTATAAGCCTTAAAGAGCTTATTACGAGGTTCCGATTTAGCAAGCGCTTCATAGGAAAAGTCACCCGGAAAACTATTCAGAATACGCCAATAGTCGGCTTGCGCAGCCTTGACATACATCGCTTCGAAGTCGATGGGCTCACCTCCGGTATTATCGTCTTGGATAACATAGTCTGCACCTGCATCACGGAAGATCTGTGCCAGATAGTTCTTTCCGCCTACAGCATGCCAGTTACCACCGTGCATTTCACCGCTAAACACAGTAGGACGTTTGCCATTAGCCTTTGCCACTTTCTCCTTCAACGCCTCATAGCGGTCGGCAATCTCCTGAAAAACAGTATTTGCTTCACGCTCCCTGCCTACGAAAAGAGCCACAAACTTAATCCATTCAGCCTGTCCCAACGGGTCGAGTTCCTTAAAGCCGAGATGTGGCACAAGCGTCACACCAGTCTCCTTGATGGCATCATAACCACCTCGTTTGAATGGCGATATGAAAATCACATCAGGTTTGGCAGCCATCACCAGTTCGGGATCAAAGTTGCCTTCCATACCTATTTTCACAATATCACCAGCTTTGACACGAGCCTTGATCTGCTTATCAAAGAGATTTTTTGTACCCGTAATACCCTTCACCACTTGCGTAGCGTCAAGGACAGTAAAGTTTGAAAGTTGCAACATGGTCATCAGTACGACACTACGCACAGGTACCTCTATCTTAGTATATCCGTCAGGAATCTCATCAGTGGCACCTCTGTTGACAAGTGCAAAACGATAGGTCATACCTTTTCCTTTCTGTGGGTCCTTCACTTCCACTAATCGGATGCCGTTACCGGGATATTCCACATGGAATCCCTTGGCATATTTTGGCTGTACTATACTCAGACTGTCGGTAGCTTTTGACAGTTCGGCAGACTGCCCATCTTGTTGTTTTTTATTGCCTGTACACCCCACTGTTACAGCAAGGAAAGCGATGAAAAGATAAATGTAGAACTTCTTCATGTTCGTCAGTTATTATGTTTGTTTTGTTATTCTTCATTCAATATAATGATCTCCAACTGTCCATTGGGCAACAACGGATGACACACCCGATAGCAATAACCAGTCAACACATCGATAAAAGCCTGTTGGCGGTCGGCGGGCACGATAGTCCATAGTTCACGTGCCAGGGTCATTTGCAGCGCCCTACGGCACACATTCTCATCACATCCAGCCTCTGCCAGCATCTTAGCAATGAAGTCTTTGTCCATCGTACAACGCTTGCTATGGGTATCCAGATGTCCGGCTGCCAATTTCACCGCCTTGCCCATCATCATCACCAAACATACTTGCGCAAACTGCAATTGTTGCGCAATCTTCAAGGTATCGCCGATATAGTTGCCATACTCCACAAAACACTGTGCTGGCAATGTTGGAAAGCGGTTGCGAACCATTCTTTCGCTTTTCGCACCGCTATTGATAACAACCGTATCAAAACCTGCAGCCTTTGCCACTGTCATACATTTGCGGATGCTATCAACGAAGGCTTGCTCTGAAAAAGGTTTGATAATGCCCGACACACCAACGATACTGATACCGCCCTCAATGCCTAATCGTGGATTAAACGTATGTTGTGCGAGTTCTTCACCTCCCACTACAGACAGCGTCACACATACCGATTCCTCATGAAGATTACGGTGTATCATCTGTCGCGGCACCTTGTTGATGGCAGCTTCACCTGGTGGATAATCAAAACCAGGAAGTGTGAAACGACCGATACCCTCACCACCTTTGATGGAAAGCGGCTGTCCTGTACAGGTCACCGCAGCACGTATTTCCGCTCCTTTGGTAATATCAGGGTCGTCACCACTTGGTTTGATCACATACGCATACCCCATGCCATAACCCACCGCCACAGGTATTGTCTCACCGTTGGGCAGCATGACATCGACCGTATCGGTTTGTTGTTTGCCCATCAACTGACGATAGGCAGCCACAGCAGCAGCGGTAGCACAAGTGCCCGTAGTCAGCCCGCTATGTAGCGGAAAGAACTCAGGCAACAGTTTTTCTACCATCAATCGCAGTCCATGTTCACCGTTTACACTCTGAAACGACTGCGGCATAGCTGGTCTGCGGATAGCAATCATCTTCATATTGCGCCGTCTGGCTTCATCCACCTTTTGTTGGAAACCACCCGAAAGTCCGCTCTCCTTCAGTATCATGACATCTGCATGGAGTTGATTCTCCTGTCCGTATCGGATGAGTTGATCCATGCTCACACCACAAGCCAAAGCCTTGATCAGGCTCGATGGTCGGTCCAGAATATGATAATACATCTTGATGCCATGGTTTTCCAATACTTTCAACCGGGCAATACTCTGTACCCCCGTAGTGGCTTCCACTATCGTTCCAGGTTGTTTGCTCAATAGTTGTACCACGTCGTCATAGGAATCCACCCATGTGATGTCCGTATCACGTGGAGGAAAGATGCGTTCAAACCTGATGACGGGCAACCGCAATTGATTTGCCACCCTTGCCACCGTATAGTGCAGTATGGTGGCAAAAGGATGGGCAGCATCCACCAGCAGACGTATCTGCTTCTGTTGACAAAACGCCAACATAGCCTCTTCTGTCATGGCACCTTGTATGGCAATGCCATGACAAAGTTCCACTTCCTGCTCTCCCGTCTTCGTGGAATAGTAGAAAATGTTACCAGCCTCTTCCAGTTCGGCAACGGCTTTTCGTCCTTCTGTGGTACCTCCCAATACCAGTATCATTCCTTTGTAGCTTTTCTAAAAAGATGTGTAAAATGGCTGCTGTATAGTTCCGACAATCCATGTCGATTATCGATAGCCTCTCCCACAACAATCATGGTGGTCAATGTCAAATGGTTATCTTTGACAATAGCAGATAGCTGATCGAGCCTGCCGCGGTAGATATGCTGGTCAGGCCACGTCAGATGGTAGCATGCAGCAACGGGTGTATGGGGCGGATACTCCTGCAACAACTGCCGTTGCACATCATCCACAATAGCTGCACTGAGGAAGATGCACATCGTACTTTGACTTCGTGCGAGGAGATGCAGTTTTTCCTTTTCAGGCATAGGCGTACGCCCTTCACCGCGTGTAAGTATTATCGTTTGGCAACGCTCAGGTATGGTAAACTGCGAGCGCAACTCTGCTGCAGCCGCCAAGAACGATGATATGCCCGGTGTGATATGATAACTGATGGCATTGTCATCAAAGAATGCCATTTGTTCCTGTATAGCTCCAAAGATACAAGGGTCTCCCGTATGGAGTCTCACCACTAAGAGTCCACGGTCGGTAAACGATTTCATCAGTTCGCATTGCTCTTCCAATGCCATCGAAGCACTACTTCTCACCACAGCCCCATCCTTCGCACAGAGCGTGAGTTCGCGCGGTACAAGACTGCCAGCATATAATATAAGGTCTGCTGTCTCTAAGAAACGGCGTCCGCGCACAGATACCAAATCAGGATCACCGGGGCCTGCCCCAACTATTTCCACGTGTCCACGACGTTCATAGCGAGGTTCGACAGCCATGGCAAGTGTCCAGTGTGTACCCTTCTGCTTGGTCATCAACAAGTCGTTGGTGGCTGCTCCCAACATAGCCGCAGCTTCACAAACGCTCTTAGTGCCTACGTGGTTTTCCACCACTGCGCTGGGTGTGGGCACCTCCTTGGTATTGAGTTCGTCGGCAGTCAATAGTTGCACAGGCGCTTCTTCCTGTAGTTTTCGTATGATAGGTTCGTCAGCTTTCACATCAATAGTATGCCAAGCGACAATTGCCTGCTGCATGATGCGATGATCACTGATACACTTGCAGATGCTTTGCAAGTGAGTGATGGGCGCTTGATGTGCCAGTCCGATGCCGGCATGCAGGCACTTAGGCGAATACCACACGGTCGGCAATTGAGTTTCGGGCATTACAGGCCCCACCACCAAAAGTAGTTTATAGCGTTCCATGTCGATGTCTTCCGCATGATAGAACACGCTGACGTGTGGCAAACAATGGCTTTCCATCCAGTCAGTACCCTTGTCTCTTGTTTCCAACAACAATGCGGTAGGCTGTTGGGCAACAAACAGAGCAATCTGTTGATTGATGTGTGTATCAGCCATGACCCATCCAAAGCGTTGCGCCAATATGTCGAGAGGCCACAAATCATTTAAGTCACTCTGCGTAGTGATGACAGCTTCTGCCCCTATGATATGTGCAATATGCCGGGTGAGTTCGTTGGCACCACCCACATGTCCTGATGCCACGGCAATGGCATGGCGTCCGCAGGTATCTACACAAACCACTGCAGGATCAGTATGCTTGTCTTCCAAGAGCGGTGCTATCGTACGTACACAGATGCCCAGCGCGGCAATAAATACAAAAGCCTCGTAGTATTTCCAGCTTTTTTCCACGTCTTTTACCGACAAGATATCGGCATCGGTCTCTCTGGCCATCGTTTCTGCCAGCATCCGCTGATCTTCCGAAAGGATAATTATTGCTTGATGCATTTCCTTATTGTTATAGGGTTATAATCGTTAAGTGTCAGGTGTAATGGCGTTTGTGGTGTGAGCGGAAGGCTCTGACAGGCTTCTTCAAAGAGTCTGTTGCTCTCTTCCGTCACACAGTTCATCACCATACAGCCTCCCGATGGCAACACTTCACAGAGTTTTGCCATCATTTCTTTGAGTTTTCCGCCATGTCCTCCGATAAACACACTGGTAGGTTTGGGCAACGTATCAAGATGCTGCAGCATGAAATCGCCTATGACAGTCTGTATGCCTGGAGTACCAAATCGGCGCGTATTCTCGCGCATGAGCGCCTCCCCCTCCTTTCTTATTTCAAATGCCACAATATCTATTGTGGGATAGAGCCGTTTGGCTTCTATCGATATGCTACCAGTACAGAATCCCACATCCCACAGCACACTATCGGCATGGAGTCCCAGCTGTTGGATGCTCAACAGTCGGAAGGGCATCTTGGTAATCATCTTGGGTCTGCCATCAAGTATGGAGAAATCCTCGTCGGGTATTCCCATGGGAACATTTTCACGGAATTCTTTCTGCAACAGTATGCAGCAGTTTGGTTGGGCAAAAGAGAGCGATGCCGCCTGTTCAATACTGATTTGACAGATATGCTCCGTCTGTGGGTTTCCCAAGTGTTCGCCAATGGCTATTTCGTAGTTGTCATAACCATAGTCCAGCAAGTGCTGTGCAATGGTAGCCGGCGTATGGTGACGGTCTGTGAGACATCCTATCTTCTGTTTTCCAGTTATCAGTGCCGCATCGAGGGCATTCCATGGTCTTCCTGTGAGCGATACAAGCGTCATGTCGTGATAGGGCAAAACGAGTCGATGTGCCAACATTTGGAGGGAATGAAACGTGGGTACGACGCGGATTGGAGCCTCAGGAAACTGTCTTTTCAACGTTGTTGCAAAACCATAGAATAATGGATCGCCAGATGCAAACACCACGATGTGTCCCTCACATGCCATATATTGCCTGAACACATCCGCAAGCGGAACGGTGATATCTATCCACTGTGCACCATGTGGCAACCGTTCCGCCATGATTTCATGATGTCGGCTTCCACCCGAAAACACCGTCGATATAGCGATAAGCTGTTCCACTTCTGAAGGAAATACTGGATTGGGATGGTCGTTGATACCTATGACTGTAAACTGTAACATCATCGATTGTGTTTTATTATAAATCTCTTCCCGGCACGAGTTGAATGGCGTCGTCGAGTGTCATGATGGCATTACAAAGTGTTGCAGCAATATTACTGCCACCCTTGCGCCCTTCAACAATGACCTTGGGAACGTCAGCAAAACTCTTCACCATATACTTAGACTCCTTCACATGTACGAATCCAACAGGTGCAGCCACGATACCTTGCGGTCGTGCTTTACCCTTACGCATCAGTTCGCAAAGTTCGATAAGTGCTGTAGGTGCGTTGCCAAAGGCAAATAGTGCATCGGGATGTTCCTCCACAGCCAGTCGTATGCCAGCCTGTGTCCGTGTGATATGCTGTTGGGCTGCCATCTGTTCCACTCTTGAATCGTGTAGATAGCACTTCACTTCCAGTCCTAACCGTTGCAAAGCACCCTTGCGTATGCCGCTCTCCACCATGGTGACATCGGTCACGATGGTCTTGAGCTTTCCTTGTCTGATACGCTCAAAGATGCACTCCGCAGCGCCCTGATCTGTATAGAGCACATTCTCCATATCGAAATCGGCAGTGGTATGGATGGCATGTAGCAATAGCCAACGATGGTCGGTGGGATAGTCTTTGCGGTGCAGCTCTGATAGAATAGTGTGAAAACTCTCGGTCATAATACCCGCACCTATCGACTTTTCACTCTCTTTCTGACCATATTTCTGTATATAGCCACGCGGTGTTATCATCTTGTCGGCAAAGGCAAAGGTCTGCGAATTACCTATGATGACGATGGTCAGCATATCGATATCATCCGGATTGAGCTTTCCGAGCGTGGTAAGCACTACCGTTTCGTCTTCACGCCCAGCCTGCCTGACATAGCCGACGGGGGTTTCTGGACTTCTGCCCGCGTTGAGGAATATCTCCTTGAGACGTCCCAACTGCCAATAGCGCTCGTTGGAACGTGGGTTATAGACGGCAGTCACAAAGTCTGCCTGTGCTGCCGCAGTGATGCGACGCTCTATAAGATTCCATGGAGTCATCAGGTCAGAGAGTGAAATCACACAGAAGTCGTGACTGACAGGAGCGCCCAACAAGGCGCCTGCCTTCTGAAAAGCGGATATGCCCGGATGCACGATAACCTCTACATCCGACTGACTTTTCGCCTTCATCTCCCATATCAGCGATGCCATGCCATAGATGCCGGCATCGCCCGACGACATGACAATCACCTGATGGCCCAGTTCTGCCAGTTGAAAAGCTATTTTCGCACGCTCATACTCACGCTTCATTCCAGTGTCGATACACTGTGCGGTATCGGGCAGCAAGGGTTTTATAAACTGGAAATAGAACTTATATCCCACCACGACATCGGCTTGTGCGAGGGTTTCTCGCACAGCCATTGTCATGTCGTCCATACTTCCCGGACCTATTCCTACAACGATGATTTGTTTCATAACTTAATTTTTAATCCAGCTACCAACATACGTCCTGGTGAATAGAGTGCATAGCGTCGCAGGCTGCTGTCTATTCGGTTGTCCGTCTTGTTGAATATGTTGTCTATACCCAAACTGGGCTCTACGGTCAGATGGCGAGCCAGCGAGAAGGTGTGTGTGGTATTGATATTCCACACCCCATAGCCCGGTGCATCCTCGTAAGCCGCATAATAGGTTTTCGATTGTAGTCTGCCATTGACATTAGCCGACAAGCGGTAGATGCCCCAAGCGCGGCTATAACTTGCCGATAGCGTAAGTGCATTCTTGATACTGCGGTCGAGAATCTGCCATTCGTCGCCCGATTTCGAGCGTGCATAGGTATAGGCATAGTTCACATTGAAGTTGAATCCATCGACAGGATTAGCGTAGATGTTGACCTGTAGTCCTTTCACATCACCCTTGTCGCTATTGACATAGTGTGCATAAGACGTCATTTTGTTGGCTTGTTCATCTGTCATTTCAGGAAATTCAGCCTTCAGCATCTCACGCAATGGGTCAGTGAGCTTGATATTATCCTTGATAATCATGTCGTTGATGCGGTTGATATAACCCATGACCGACAGCGAGAAGCGGCTAACGCGATATTCTGCTCCCAGCGATACATAGTGGCTGGCTTCCGATTTCAAGTTTTTGTTGCCAAACGACACCTGTGGTTTTCCGCGATTGACAGAGAAGTAACGGTAATAGAGTTCGTCGAGTCCGGGAGCTCTGAATCCGTTGCTATAGGTTGCTCTGAGTCGTATAGGTCCGTTGCTAAACATCAGTGCCACCTTTGGTGTCAGTCTGCTACCAAACTCCTTATGGTAGGTATAGCGTGCACCAACGGTAGCTTTGAGGTGTAGTGGCAATGCCATTTCGTGCTGTCCATAGCCAGAAAGGGTATAGGCATTATTGTCTATGTTTCCTGATGTAGTCACCAACATATCGTTGCGCCAATCAACACCGAAGATGGTTGTAGAGTTTTGGGTGAGTCCGAGTATGGCTTTCACCTCGCCATCCATGGTGCGTTGCTTCTTCGACTGCACATAATCGCCCACCTTGTAGGTTTTGGTTTCTACGTCATACTCCTTTCCATAGCGGTAACGATCTACTGTAAAATCCGTCTGAATGGAGTTTCTTGAGTTCCATTTGTATATTCCTCCCACATTCCAGCGCAGCGATTTATAGCGCATTTCATAGTCGAGACCACCGGTGATGTCGGGGTTTGTATTGGGACGGTCAGTCTTTTTATATCCATACTCCATACCCGCATTGAATGCCAGTTGCTTGGTTGTCTGCCAAGTGAAGCGCTGACTGACCAGATTGTTTCTATATCCAGTAAACAAGGGCGACAGCGATTGCTGTGTTTTGTCCTCTTCTCCCTTCACATATTCCAGTGGGTTGATGCGATAACTGTCTGCCCTATCGTGTGAAAAGGAGGTGTATGATCCGAATCCATGGCTATAGATATCTACATTGACCTGCTCGGTAAACTGTCCTTTCCCACTTACCCGCGAGTTGGAAGTGGCACTGACAAGATTGCCTGTAGGTTGGTCTGTGATGATATTGATTACTCCTGCGATGGCATCGCTGCCGTACAGTGAACTTGCCGCACCGTCGAGTACCTCTATACGCTTCACTCTTGCCATGTTGATGCGATTGAGATCTGCGTTGTTGGAGATGTCTCCACTGAGTTTATGTCCATTGATGAGGATGAGAATGTACTTTCCTCCGAGTCCGTTCAAACGGAGTTGCGACCCCATGGCATTAGGTGCCATGGAGAGTTGCGGCATGGTATGTGTGAGCGCATCAGCAAATGTAGTGATGCCTTGCTCTTTGATTTCCTTCGCCGAGAGTACGTGCACCGGTGTAGCAGTGACTCCCAAACGCTGATGATGCCCCGACCCCGTCACTACAACGGGATTGAGGCTCATCTGTTTGTCAGCATCTGCCGATCCGCTTTTGCTGTGGATCTGTGCCGATGCAACTATTGCGTTTACTGATAAGGCGAAGATAACGAGTAGTCTGTTGGTCTTCAAAGTTTATCAGATTTTATGTTTGTTTCTGGTTTATTCGGGGTTCTTTGAGTGATAGTAATCCACAGTTTCAGCGTTCTTGGTGTGTGCTTTATAGAGTGCGCGGACATTGGCAAACTCAAGCAGACCCTTTACAATTCCCTTGTCGTCGGTATAGCTATCGTCCTCGATGGTATATCCCATGTGTTTGAAATACATCTTCCAACTGGTGTCTTCAACCTCACCTTCGTCGTTGGTCTCAAATCCATTGTCCCAAGCATCGTCGTCACCAGCCATATCGTTGTGGGCGTGGTCACCGGCGATAGACATCAACGGAGCGCAATATACCTTACCGCTGGTGATGCCATCGTTGGCCATGCGCTGGTGAACGTGAGTTTTGAAGTTCTCCTTCATATCAACAGTTCCTACATAGTAGTTAGAGTTGTAAGCCTTCAGGGCTGTTTCCAACTGGGTGTAGCGAACATTAGCTTTGTAGGTATCGTAGGTGTCGGGGTTACCGTGACCCATGAACAACAAAGCGCCTTTCTGTGCATAAGAACTGAAGTTGTCGTTGAGTGCCTTAGCCAACTTATTCACGTCTGAAGGATATTCAGCCATCAGAGGATAGCCCAGCTTAAGGGTCATGGTGCTCAGATACTTGTCGTCGAGGTCACCGTTAGAGTTGTTAGCGAAGTCTTTCATAGCGTTGATGACACGTGTGTATTCTTCTCCGGGAATCACCTGCATAGACTGAACGATGATTTCCTTATACTGCACACGTCCGAAAGCCTCCAGCCAGTATTTTGGCTCATAGAAGTTGCGGGGCTTTACGTGTTCGCCAGCCATAGCACGGTTGATACAGATAGCTGAAGAGAACGACAGATAGACGTCGTAACCAGGGAATTCTTTCTTGTATTCCTCTACGGTAAGGTCGAAAGCATCGTATGCCTGCTGCCATGTCGAACCGAATGCAACGACGAGAATAGCCTTGTCGTTTTTCTTCTGTGACTTAACGGTAGCATCTACTTCCTGCTGGTAACGCTCCATGTTTGACAGTTGTCCGCCCTTGGAGTCATCGTCGTCGTCACCACAAGCAACGAATGTTGAGGCAGTCAGCAATGCTACGGCTGCCATCATGAGAAATTTAATCTTCTTCATTGTCTTTTTGTTTGTTATAATGTTGATTATTAAAAATGTTTCTAATCTTCTTTCCTTTCGCAAATCTGACAGTCAGCGAGGCGAAAAGCGTAGTACCCGATGTATTGGTACCGAGGTGTAATCCGTGTGGAGTTTTATCCACATAGTTGAAAATATTATCCACTCCAGCCTCTATACGGTAGGTCATGTGTTTGCTTTTTCCAAGGTCGTGGGTGGTGCTGAGACGCCATATCTGGTATCCCTTACCGTTGCCGTTGGTCTGATAGTAGCGTTTGGTTGACATCTTGCCATAGATGCCGACACCCATCTGATAGTTGGTGGCAAACTGATGGTTCCATGTAGCGAAGACGTTGGCTTTATGGTGTGCCATGCCATCGATGGTGACATTGACCATTCTGTCGTGTGTGGTGTCGTAGATATTGGCTTTGGTATCAAGGTAACTATACCCTGCCCCGATACTCAGATGGTCTGTGGTGTATCGCAGATTGACATCCACACCATAGGTTTTGGCATCTTCCATGTTGTGATAGCGACGCACTTTACTGAGCATCTCACCATACTGTTGGCGGTAAACGTCTGGTGCTTCGCTCTTGGGTATGGTTACCAAGGCTATCATATCATCCACCTTATTATAATATCCCGTAACAGATACGTTGAAATGACCTATGGTATATTCGCCGTTTAGCGAGAAGTAATTGCTGGTTTGTGCCTTCAGGTCTGGATTTCCCAAAAACAGAATGATGCCGCTCATGTCGCGTGCATACTGGTAATTGAGCTCTTTGATGGTGGGTGTCTTAAATCCCTGGCTCCACGATGCTCTAAGTCTGAAGTCGCCAAGTTTAAGCATGGTAGAGAGTTTGGGGGTAAGTTTCCATCCGAAACTCTCGTTGCGGTTGAGTCGGAGTCCGGCTGTCACCTGGAGGATGTGCAGCAGTTGGAGTTCGTCTTGCACATAGATGGCCTCGGTATTATCGTCGGCGGTGCGTCCTTTGATGCTTGCAGGAGCTTTGAGATAATCGTAGCGTGCCTCAATACCGGCGCTGAGTTTGTTGGTTGGGGTGAGTGCAAACACACCTTTTAGATTAAACATGGTGCGCTCCTGATTGCTCATCAGCAGTTTTTGTCCGGTGAAATAGGGGTAGTCGAGAATGAAGTTGCCATCTTCATCGAAGCCTTCTGCCAGTGTTGTCGAGGTGAAAGCGTGGTAATAGGCATGTTTGTTCCAACTGACATCTGCCGTGACGAGGTCACCGCGATTAGTGGTCCATTGCATGCCGGCAACGGCTGAAGCGTTCTTATACTTTAGGTCGTAGTTATAGACATCATATTTGGGATATTTGCCGCTCTTGCGGTATATACCCTTCTGATACCATGATCCTTCGGCATAGAGTTCTAATTGTTGGGTGGGATTCCATGCCAACCGCTCTGCTATCTGCCAATTGGTAAACTCGTTTGCAGTTTTGCTTTTCGAGTCGGTGACGGGTGTTGCCGAACTTGGTGTATGTTCGGTGGCGGTATTCTGCCATCCGTCGTTGTGCTGAAGTTGAAAGTTGGTGTATGATTTCCATTGTCCAAAGCGCAGGGCAATGCCGTTGTGCTGTCTCATATCGTTATGCGATCCGTAGCGTGTCTTGTTTTCAAGCATCACGCCTTCATTATGCTTACGGGTGATAATATTGATGACTCCGGCTATGGCATCGCTTCCATAGAGTGCCGACGAGGCACCCTTGACAATCTCGATACGCTCAATATTGTTGGGATCGATAAGTCCGAGGTCGTTTTGTCCGCCTACATCACCATGCAGGCGCTTACCGTCGATGAGTATTAGGATATAGGAATTGCCCAGTCCGTTCATCTGCATTTGCGATCCCATGTCGCCCTGTTCGAAGTCGAACGATGCTGACAACTGGGAGAGTATGTCTTCGATGCTGCGTCCGGCAAAGGTTTTCAGCACCTGCCGATTGATGACTTCGGTCTGTACCGGAGCATCTTTCAACAAGTGGCGCGTACCAGTTCCTGTCACCACAACCTCTTGCAGCGACTCCTTGCTCTCAATGGTTTTCTGTGCTAAAACCGGCGGACACACTACTATAGCAAGTAGCAGACCCGCAATGTTTCTGCAAGTCATAATACTTTTATAAGTCATTCTAAAATAAAATAGGAAATTGTCAACCCTTAATCCTGAGGGCGCAATGTCTTGTCTGGGCGTTTGCCTGAGATAGAACATATAAGGCAGGTCTTCTGGCTCTCCCCAGTCTGTCATACCTTCCCGAGTTGCCTCAGTGGCGTTATACTGACAAACTTGCTTCAAAGGGGGATTACAGCTGCAGGTACAGCTCCGGTCTTTCACCGGATTCCCTTGCATCATACGGCATCTGCCGTTGATTGCCTTTTCTTTCCGGGTGCAAATGTAGTCATTTTATGTTATATGGCAAAAAAATCATAGAAAAATCGGATTATTATCCTCCTTTTTTGTAATTTCGCACCCATGAAGCATACTTTCGCCCAATTTCTAATAGCGGCACCGGCATCTGGGTCGGGCAAGACCACCATTTCCATTGGTATGATGGCGGCGCTGGTGCGTCGCGGCAGGGTGGTGCAACCGTTTAAGTGCGGTCCCGACTATATCGATACAAAATATCACGGTATGGCGTGCCACCGATCGTCATACAACCTCGACCTCTTCATGGCGACAGATTCGCACGTGAAGGCTATCTACTCTGAGGCTTCGCGCGGTGCCGATATATGTGTGGTGGAGGGCATGATGGGACTTTTCGATGGCTTTCAGCGCCAGCAAGGCAGTGCGGCACATGTGGCAGCCACACTCCATTTGCCGGTAATACTGGTGGTAGATGCCAGCCATACGGGCTATTCGGTGGCACCACTGCTACAGGGTTTGGCGCGTTACGATGCCGATGTCCATGTCAAGGGTGTTATATTCAATAAGGTGGGAAGTCCACGCCACGACCTCATGCTGCGTGAGGCGGCAGAAGATGCAGGGTTGATGTGTCTGGGATGTGTACCGCGCCAGCGACAAGCGGAGGCTTCGTCGCGCTATTTGGGACTGGACTTTAGTCGTACCACGGATATGGACGAGATGGCAGACCTTGTGGAACAGCATGTGGATATAGACCGGTTGCTACTGCTGACAAGTGGCGAGAAACCGCAGGAAACTATCGACCATCACACCGATAGACCACTATCAGACTGCCACATCGTAGTGGCTCGCAACGACGATTCGTTTTCGTTTGTCTATCAGCACCATATCGATTTACTGCAACGCTTGGGCAGGGTTACCTTTTTCAATCCTGAAGACAACCAGCCGATACCGGCGGACACCACCCTACTCTATCTGCCGGGAGGCTATCCCGAACAGCATTTAGAGGCATTGCAACGCGCCCAACAAACCAGAGCGAGCATACGCCGCTATGCCATCAGTGGCGGAAAGATACTGGCGGAGTGTGGCGGCATGATGTATCTCTGCAAGAATATCGTCAGCGACGAAGGTACGTACGAGATGTGTGGCGTACTGCCCTACTCTATTGGCAGCCGAAAGAGCGACCGAAAACTATCTTTAGGCTATCGCCGCGTGACAGTTGGAGAGAAGGAATATCGCGGTCATGAGTTTCATTACTCCCAGTTTTTGCCGCCACTGCCCCGCTCCGGCGCCGATGTGTTCAACGCTCGCAATGAGCAAACGCCTTCGCCGTTTATCATCGAAGGCAATGTGGTGGCGAGCTATACCCACTTGTATTGGCAGGACGAAGTGCCGTTCTTTGGCAAATGACAATAAACCACAGTAGGACAAAAGACCTTTGTTGCCACTGCTACACAATAATCATAACGTACTGATATAATGTACGTTTCAACACTTTTCAACATACTTTCCTCAGCAAATCAATTTGTTTTCCTCAGCAAATCAATTTGTTTTCCTCAGCAAATCAATTTGTTTTCCTCAGCAAATCAATTTGTTTTCCTCGGCAAATCAATTTGTTTTGCTCAACTACATGACGTTTGCAGCCATGCTGAATGACGTTCTCGATGACGTTGAATGACGTTCTCGATGATGCTGAATGACGTTGATGACTATGCAATTTCAATGAGTTTGGTCAGCAAATTCATTGAATTTCCTCAGCAAATTCATTGAAATTGGTCAGGAAATTCATTGAGTTTGCTGAACTATATGGCACTTATGAGTATTTAATCTTCTATATACCAATAGGTTACGTCACATCAAAAAACCACTGAAAAACAGGGTATCAGGACGATACGCAACCCACTGTCTGCTGAAACAACTGTCAGCTACGGCTGAGAAGTGATGCGGAATGAAAGAAAAACAGTCTCCGACAAACAGCGTGTCGGAGACTGAAAAGAGTAGGGGATATCAACTGTTTGGAGTTGAAAAACTATAGAAAGTACTACTACCTGACATTGTTGCCAGCATAAAAACATCGGCTGGAGAAAACACAGACTTAATATGCCTGCTCGTGAACACCTTTCACAGCACGACCACTGGGGTCGTTCAGATGTTGGAACGAACGGTCCCATGCCAATGCTTCGGCAGTGCTGCATGCCACGCTTGGCACACTTGGAACACTGCGAGCTGCACTATCGGAAGGGAAATGCTCAGCAAAAATGCTGCGATAGTAGTACTCTTCCTTATTCTGTGGCGTATTGATGGGGAAGCGCTCGGCGGCATGTGCCATCTGTTCGTCGGTCACAGCGGCTGCGGTAACGGCTTTCAGCGTGTCGATCCACGAGTAGCCCACACCATCGGAGAACTGCTCCTTCTGGCGCCATGCCACTTCATCGGGCAACATATCTGCAAAGGCTTGACGCAAAATCTTCTTCTCCATCATCATGCCGGGACAGAGTTTTGCCTCAGGATTGGTGCGCATAGCGATGTCGAGAAACTCTTTGTCGAGGAATGGTACACGACCTTCCACACCCCATGCAGCAAGACTCTTGTTGGCACGGAGGCAGTCGTAGAGATAAAGCTTAGAGAGCTTGCGCACCGTTTCTTCATGGAAAGCACGCGCATCGGGCGCTTTGTGGAAATAGAGATAACCGCCGAATATCTCGTCGGCTCCTTCGCCAGAGAGTACCATCTTAATACCCATCGACTTGATGACACGGGCAAGGAGATACATCGGAGTAGAAGCACGTACGGTAGTGACATCGTAGGTCTCAATGAAATAGATGACATCGCGGATGGCATCAAGGCCTTCTTGAATGGTATAGTTGATTTCGTGGTGGACTGTGCCTATGTGGTCGGCCACCAAACGGGCTTTGGCAAGGTCGGGCGCTCCCTTCAATCCAACGGCAAAACTATGAAGACGGGGCCAATAGGCTTTGGTCTTACTGTCGTCTTCAATACGCATATCGGCATATTTCTCGGCTACGGCTGAGATGATACTGCTATCGAGACCACCGCTGAGCAACACGCCGTAGGGTACATCGCTCATCAGTTGGCGGCGTACAGCGGCTTCAAGACCGTCATGGATAGCAGTCACACTGGCCTTATTGTCCTTCACCTGGTCGTAATCCATCCAATCACGATGGTAATACCGATGCATCTTTCCCTCGCCACTCCAGTAGTAATGGCCTGGCAGAAATGGTTCGTAGCGGTCGCACTGACCTTCAAGCGCCTTCAATTCAGAGGCTACATAGACCTTGCCATCGGCATCATAGCCGATATAAAGAGGGATGACACCTATCGGATCGCGGGCGATGAGAAACTCATCGCGCGTTTCGTCGTAGAGTGCGAAAGCGAATATGCCATTCAATTCTTCAAGGAAATCGATGCCACGATCGCGATATAAGGCTAAAATAACCTCGCAATCGGAACCGGTTTGAAATTGGTATTGATCCTTATAGCGCTCGCGAAGGTCCTTATGATTATAGATCTCGCCATTGACGGCAAGCACTTGGCAGCGATCGGGACTATAAAGAGGTTGCTGACCTGACTCAGGATCGACGATAGACAAACGTTCGTGGGCGAGAATGGCATGGCCTCCACAATAGATACCGCTCCAGTCTGGACCACGATGACGTATTTTCTGACTCATGCGCAAGGCCTTGTCGCGAAGGGCTTGCGTTTGTTCTTCCACATGGAAGATGGCTACTATTCCACACATGATGATATTGTTGTTTTTATGTTTGCGTTGAGGTTAGGATAGGGGAGTGGCTGGATTAGCCTGCAGCCACTTAGGGCTGCAGGGTGAATCCAAACACGAAATAGGCTTTCTGATCACTGGGATTGGCCACCACCTGACCGAAGATAGGCAGGGTGAAGTGGTCGGTGATCTGAATGTCTTTAGAGGCTTTGAGGGCAAGATTGGTAACCGCAAAACCTGAAGTGTTGTAAGTGGTGGTGGCAAAAGGCACAGCACCGGCTGTGGCTGTCCAATCTACACCGCCCAACTTAAACGGAGCATTGACTTCGAAATAAGATGAATAGGCACGGTCACCGTCTTTGTTGACACCGTCGTTGCCTGCAAAATTGGTGTACCAAGCTGCTGAAACAGGACCGAAATCGTAGCTCACATATCCTTCAAAGATATGGCTTGTGCCATGGGCGTTATAGTAGAAATAACGCTTTTCGGGGGTATTAAACCAATAATCGGTGACACCGATAGAGAATCCACCTACACTGTAACTGGCGGTAAGGTCGAGTTCTTTGTTGTCGTCTTTATCGAGTCCGACACTTCCCCAAGCCGAAAGACTCAGGCCTTTATAGGCAACACCCAAAGTGGGCTGAATACTTACATTGCCGCAATCAGTACCACGCCAGATATAATGGTTTACTACATCGGCAGATAAAGTGGTTTCTACTTTGTCCTGTGCATGGGCGGTAGCGACTGCAAAAAGCAGTCCTACCGATATAAGCAATACATTCTTTTTCATCGTCTTCATGTTTTTTATTGATTAATACTATTGTTGTGATCTCTCAAGAGAGAGGATTAGTTGTAGCAAGTCTCACCGTGTTCGTAGATGTCAAGACCTTCATCTTCAATACGGGCACTGACGCGCAGACCGTGAATCTTCTTAATAGAGTAGAACAGAATGACACCAGTGACTGCTGCCCAAAGGTCGATTATCAGTATACCGAAGGCTTCGGCACCGAGGAATCCCCAGCCATGACCGTAGAAAAGTCCTTCGCTGACAGAGAACAGACCAGTCATCAATGTTCCCAATATACCACATACACCGTGTACAGAAGAAGCACCTACAGGGTCGTCAATGTGAAGTTTCCGGTCGATGAACTCAATAGCATATACAAGAACTATGCCACAAACCAAACCGATGATAATGGCACCCCAAGCATCAACAGCATCGCAACCAGCAGTAATACCTACCAATCCTGCCAATACACCGTTGAGGGTCAGTGAGAATGAAGGTTTGCCATACTTCATCCAAGTAACAAACATCGTGGCGATACCACCGCAGGCGGCTGCAAGATTGGTGGTCAGGAAGACGTGAGAGATAGCGATGCGGTTTACTTCACCCGTTGCTGCCAACTGAGAACCGGGGTTGAAACCAAACCAACCCATCCACAAGATGAATACACCGAGGGCTGCCAAGATGAGTGAATGACCAGGAATGGCACGGCTCTTGCCGTTTGCATCATACTTGCCGCGACGGGGACCGAGGGCAATAGCACCAATCAATGCCAGCACACCACCTACACTATGAACAATGGCTGAACCTGCAAAATCATGGAACACATGTCCGAAAGTGGTCATCATAAAGCTTTCGGCTGCGTCGTTGCACAACCATCCACCTCCCCAAGTCCAATGGCCTTCCACAGGATAAATAATCAGAGAGATTATAAAGCTATAGACTATATACATAGAGAACTTTGTGCGCTCGGCCATGGCACCGCTGACAATAGTGGCGGAAGTGGCACAAAAGACTGTTTCAAACATCAAGAAACCCTCTACAGGCAGATCACTCTTATAAAAAGAAAGGTCGCCCCAGTTGGGAGCACCGATGAAACCAGCGCCATCGGAGCCAAACATAAAGCCAAAACCTACGAAAAAGAACAATACCGAACCAAGCATGAAATCGACAAAGTTCTTAAACAGAATATTGGCAGTGTTCTTACTGCGGGTGAAACCTGCTTCACACAGCGCAAAACCGGGCTGCATCCAAAATACGAGCATGGCAGCTAACAACATCCATACGGTATCGAGAGAAATTCCTACTTCATTCATAATCTTTTAAATTTTGTGTTTGTGTTATTGTGTTATCCGTTTCTCTTGTTGTGTTTCAATATTACGCAACCAGACTATTTCTTATCGCGCAAAACCGTGTCGCCGTTCTCACCTGTACGGATAGAATAGGTGTCGATAACCTCACTGAGGAAAATACGACCATCACCAATCTCTCCGGTATGGGCTACATTTAATATGACTTTGATGGTTGGTTCGACAAACATTTCACGACACACGATGGTTAGCGCTACACGCTCTATCACATCGGTGTTATACTGAACACCACGATAAATGCGCTCCTGCCTGCTCTGACCTATTCCGTGTACGTCGTGGTACTCAAACCAGTCGATGTCGGAAGAGAGCAAAGCACTCTTCACCTCCTCAAATTTTGTTTTGCGGATGATTGCTTCAATCTTTTTCATACCTTAAACCTTTAATGTTACTAATTATATTAATATGTCGTATTGATAACAAACTGTATTGTTTCGGATGCAAAATTAGTGCAAAAAGTAAGTAAAACAATGATATTTATATCAATAAGAAAATAAAATATTAGTTTTGTTTGCATTTATTATAGTTTTTATTGTAGTTACTTACAATTTGAAAGCAATATAGCCTATTTGCTTTCAAATTAAAAAAATAACACAAAAAGTTATCAAATAAACTTGCAATAAACTTGCAAATACTATCAAATCGACGTATCTTTGCACCAGAAATAAGACATTAAGCAATTAAAAAAGGCAAAAAGATTAGCATGATGAAAGCTAAAGTTCATTTCACAAAGATGCAGGGGGCTGGTAATGACTATATTTACGTCAATACCTTATTATATAATATAGCCAACCCTGAAGAGGCTGCCAGAGTATGGAGCAAGCCTCATACAGGCATCGGAAGCGATGGACTGGTGCTCATCGGTGAGGTGGATATGCCTGAAGCCGACTATTCCATGAGAATATTCAACGCTGATGGAAGCGAGGCGATGATGTGTGGAAACGCATCAAGATGTATTGGTAAATACCTCTACGAAAAAGGGATAACCCATAAGACCGATATCCGACTGTTGACAAAATCGGGCATTAAGACATTACATCTGAACGTTGCCCATGAGAGAGTGTGCAGTGTCACAGTGGATATGTCAGAACCTAAACTGTACAACACAAGGCAGTTTATAGGTTCAGACAATCGGTCGGAACAACTAATCACCTTAACAGCAGACGGAGAGGATTGGCCCGGAACATTCGTGTCGATGGGCAATCCACACTTCGTCATCTTCACAGAAAAACTGAATCAAATAGACATTGCACGAATAGGAAATATACTGGAACACCATGAGGCTTTTCCTGAAAGATGCAATATAGAATTTGCACAAGTCATGGATAACGGACATATCAGAATGAGAGTATGGGAACGCGGAAGCGGAATTACCATGGCGTGCGGAACAGGGGCATGTGCTACAGCGGTTGCAGCAGCACTCACTGGAAGAAAAGGAAGAGAGTCGGTCATTGAAATGGACGGCGGCAACGTCACTATCAAATGGGACGAAACCAACAACCATATATATATGACAGGGCCGGCGGAATTTGTTTTCGAAGGAGAAATAGAACTTCCAGACGGAGAACCGCCCACCAATTGAATACAAACGACAACTTTTAAAACAACCAAAGATATGGCATTAGTAAACGAACACTTTCTCAAATTGCCGAACAATTACTTGTTCGCTGACATCGCCAAAAAGGTGAATGCCTTCAAGACGATGCACCCAAAGTCCGACATCATATCGCTCGGCATCGGTGATGTTACTCAACCACTGTGTCCAGCAGTAGTGGAAGCCATACACCACGCAGCTGATGAAATGGCTATACAAGCCACGTTTAGAGGCTACGGACCGGAACAAGGCTACGACTTCCTGCGTGAAGCCATCCTGAAAAACGATTTCCTGCCTCGCGGAATACATCTCGATATCAACGAGATATTCATCAACGACGGTGCTAAAAGCGATACAGGAAACATACAGGAACTGGTGAGATGGGACAACAGCATCGGTGTGACAGATCCTATCTATCCTGTATATATCGACTCCAACGTAATGATTGGAAGAGCTGGGGTAGTGGAAAACGGACGATGGTCAAATGTTTTATACATGCCATGCACGGCTGAAAACGGATTTATTCCACAGATTCCTAACAAAAGAGTAGATATCATTTACCTCTGCTATCCTAACAACCCAACGGGTACGGTACTTCCTAAGGAGGAATTGAAAAAGTGGGTAAACTACGCATTAAAAAACGATGCGATCATATTCTACGATGCGGCGTATGAAGCATATATTCAAGATGACTCTATACCACACTCTATTTACGAGATAAGAGGTGCAAGAAAATGTGCTATAGAATTTCATAGCTATTCGAAAACAGCTGGATTTACCGGTGTAAGATGTGGTTATACCGTGGTGCCGAAAGATATTACAGCGTCAACACTGACGGGTGAACGCATTCCACTGAACCACCTTTGGTACAGAAGACAATGCACAAAATTCAACGGAACAAGTTATCTGAGCCAAAGAGCTGCACAGGCTATCTATACACAAGAAGGTAAGGAACAGGTGAAAGAAACCATCAGCTACTATATGCGCAATGCACATAAAATGAAGGAGACACTCACTAAACTCGGACTGGAAGTATATGGAGGTGAAAACGCACCATACCTTTGGGTGAAAACACCAAATGGAGAAGGGAGCTGGAGATTCTTCGAACAGATGCTATACGATGCTCATGTGGTATGTACACCAGGTGTGGGATTCGGTCCAAGTGGCGAGGGATACATCCGTCTGACTGCCTTCGGACAACAAGAGAAAACCGACGAAGCACTGCTACGTATAGAAAACTGGTTGAAATAACAACAATATAACAGACAACACAGACACAAAATAACAAAAACACAAACACAAAATAAAAACACAGTGATTATGGCAAATTTAAGATTTCAGGTCGTGGAAGAGGCTTTTCAGAAAAAGCCACTCGACGTAAAAGCTCCATCGGAAAGACCGTATGAGTATTTCGGTAAAAAGGTATTCAACCGCGAGAAAATGTATAAGTACCTGCCGAAAGATGTCTATGAAAAAATGATTGATGTCATAGACAACGGTGCAAGACTCGATAGAAAAGTAGCTGACGCTGTGGCTGCAGGTATGATACAGTGGGCTAAAGAGAATGGCGTAACTCATTACACACACTGGTTCCAGCCTTTGACAGAGGGCACAGCAGAGAAACATGACTCGTTTATAGAGCATGACGGTAAAGGTGGAATGGTAGAAGAGTTTTCCGGAAAACTCCTTGTGCAGCAGGAACCTGATGCATCATCATTCCCTTCAGGTGGCATACGTGCTACTTTCGAAGCAAGAGGATATTCTGCATGGGATCCTACAAGCCCTGTGTTTATCATCGATGATACGTTGTGTATCCCGACCATCTTCATCTCTTACACCGGTGAAGCACTCGACTATAAGGCTCCACTGCTACGCGCATTGCATGCAGTAAACGTGGCTGCTACTGATGTGTGCCATTATTTTGACCCAACAGTCAAGAAGGTCACATCTAACTTGGGATGGGAACAGGAGTATTTCCTCGTTGATGAGGGACTCTATTCGGCTCGACCAGACCTCTTGCTCACTGGACGTACACTGATGGGACACGATTCTGCAAAGAACCAGCAAATGGACGATCACTACTTCGGATCTATTCCTGAGCGTGTTGCAGCATTTATGCGCGACTTGGAAATGCAGGCTCTTGAACTGGGAATTCCATGCAAGACAAGACATAACGAAGTAGCACCTAACCAGTTTGAAGTAGCTCCTATATTCGAAGAGACTAATCTCGCTGTCGATCACAATATGTTGCTCATGTCGTTGATGAAGCGCGTAGCTCGCAAACATGGATTCCGCGCTCTGCTGCACGAGAAACCTTTCGATGGCATCAACGGTTCTGGTAAACACAACAACTGGAGCTTATCTACCGACAATGGCGTATTGTTGCATGCTCCTGGTAAGACTCCAGAGGCTAATCTGCGCTTCGTGACCTTCATCGTAGAGACACTGATGGGTGTTTATAAGCACAACGGATTGCTCAAAGCTTCTATCATGAGTGCTACTAATGCACACCGTCTGGGTGCAAACGAGGCGCCCCCTGCCATCATTTCATCATTCTTGGGCAAACAGTTGACCGAACTGCTCGACCATATCGAACTCGCAGACAAGGACGATCTATTTACTATGGCTGGAAAACAGGGTATGAAACTCGATATTCCGGAAATTCCTGAACTGCTTATCGATAACACAGACCGCAACCGTACATCGCCTTTTGCATTCACAGGTAACAGATTTGAATTCCGTGCCGTTGGTTCTGAAGCCAACTGTGCATCAGCCATGATTGCACTGAATGCGGCAGTTGCTGAAGCTTTGATTAATTTCAAGAAGCGCGTTGACGCTCTCATTGAAAAAGGTGAAGATAAGACCAGCGCTATTGTGGAAGTATTGCGTGAGGATATTAAAACCTGCAAACCTATCCGATTCGATGGCAATGGATATAGTGACGAATGGATTGAAGAGGCTACCAAACGTGGTCTTGACGTGGAAAAATCATGCCCGAAGATCTTTGAGCGCTATCTCGACAAGGCAAGTATAGAGATGTTTGAGAAACTCGGCGTGATGAGTAAGAAGGAACTGGAAGCCAGAAATGAGGTGAAATGGGAAACATACACCAAGAAAATACAGATTGAAGCACGTGTTCTGGGCGATCTTTCTATGAACCATATCATACCTGTAGCTACTCAGTACCAAAGTAAATTGCTCGATAATGTACAGAATATGCGCGCCATTTTCCCTGTTGACAAAGCTGATAAACTATCAGCACGCAACATTAAAATCATAGAGGAAATTGCTGAACGCACATCAACTATCGAGAAAGGCGTAGAAGAACTTGTCAACGCAAGAAAGGTTGCAAACAAAATTGCCGATGAACATGAAAAGGCTATTGCATATCATGACACGATAGAACCAAAGATGGACACCATCAGATATCAGATTGATAAACTCGAACTGATTGTTGATGATACCTGCTGGCCATTGCCTAAATATCGTGAACTATTGTTCATCCGCTAATATAAGACTGATGAATAGACATCAATAACAACAAATCTATTTCTTTTTTTGGTTGTTTGAAGTTTGCGCAGGGTTCGATGCTGTGAAGTATCGGGCCCTCATTTTTTATATCTATAGCAATAGCAAGACCAACGTTCCAAAATATTCTCATGCGGGAAATCCCTACTTCCCATCCTACAAAAGCAAGCCCCGCCGTTGTTTCAAAACTGAAACATCGACGGGGCTTGTCTTATCCAAACGTGCCGCGAGCGGGACTCGAACCCGCACAGCCATTACTGGCCAAGGGATTTTAAGTCCCTCGTGTCTACCATTCCACCATCGCGGCAGTGGAATTTGGAATTCGCCTGCAAAGGTACGAATAACTAAGCAGAATACAAAAGAAATTGTTATTTTCTTTTTTTATCACACATAGAAAATGGCGAAGAATTATGGCTTTAGCACCGCCTATCACCATTATTTCCACGCATTAACTCAATGCTAACATACGCTCAATAGGCTTCACGGCATCGCGAGCTGTGGCTTCATCCACCTCTACGGTAGGCCATTCGTGACGAAGGGTATGATAGATCTTCTCTAAAGTGTTCTTCTTCATATAGTCGCACTCATTGCACGAACAACCCAATCCGCCTTCACTAACCTCTGGAGGTACGGGATAGAACATGGTGGTGGGACACTGGCGCTGCATCTCATGCAGTATTCCAGACTCTGTAGCCACGATGTATTCTTGCTCTGGGTGTTCTACCGCATACTTCAAAAGAACTGCCGTAGAACCCACTACATCGGCTACAGCAAGCACAGGACCCTTACATTCGGGGTGTGCTAATACCAGGGCTTTGGGATGATCGGCTTTCAGTTTGGCAATTTCTGCTACCGAGAAACGCTCGTGTACATGGCAACCGCCATTCCATAGAAGCATGTTACGACCCGTAACTGAATTGATATACGATCCTAAGTTATAATCTGGACCAAATATCAACTTTGCATCGGCAGGAAAGGTATCAACTATTTTCTTGGCATTGCCACTGGTCACCACCACATCGGTCAATGCCTTGACTGCGGCAGTGGTATTCACATAACTGATAACCTGATAACCTGGATGCTCCTCTTTATATTTCTTGAGATCTTCTGCACGGCATGAATCAGCCAACGAACAGCCTGCTGTCACATCAGGACAAAGCACTTTCTTCTCAGGAGAGAGTATCTTACAGGTTTCAGCCATGAAGTGAACACCACACATAACTATCATGTCGGCATCGGTTTCGGCTGCCTTACGCGCCAAAGCCAACGAGTCACCAATGAAATCGGCTACCTCTTGTATTTCGCCACGAGTGTAGTAATGTGCCAGAATCAAGGCATTCTTCTCCTTCGCCAACCGTCTTATTTCTTTTTTCAGATCGGTGCCGTCAGCAATAGGTTCATCAATGAATCCTTGTTTTATCCATTCGTTTTTCAACATCACAATATTATATTATTTATTTTTTATTTTAATTTTAAAATAGAAATGTGTATGATAATAGCCTGTTGATAAGTGCAAAACTTTCTTATTGATATTTTGCTTTTTTCGTTATCAACTTGTGGTCACATGCTATCCACAATAGGTGTTGATAGTTAAGTGCTGATTTTTAGACCACTGAATAACTTATCCACAATTCCGTATTTTGGTGCAAATTTAATAAGTTTATATCTTTTTTCATCATAATTGCGTGGAAAAGTTGCTAAAAACAACTGTATAAACCTGTGGATATCCATATACCAGAAATGTCGTTGTGGATATTAGTGGATAATTAACACGTTATCCACACGGTTATCAACATAGTTATCCACAATAATTTGTATTATCGTTTTTTATTTGTAATTTTGTCGCCAACTATGAGAAAGATACGCACGATAGAGATGCAGCGACTGAGTATTGAGGAATACAAGAAGTCGGAAAAGCTGCCTTTAGTGGTTGTCCTTGACGACGTCCGCTCTATGTATAATATAGGTAGTGTATTTCGTACGGCTGATACGTTTAGGGTAGAGGCTGTTTGTCTTTGTGGCATTTGTCAGACACCGCCTGCCACTGAGATTCATAAGACGGCGCTTGGCGCAGAAGAGTCTGTGGATTGGCGATACTACAAGACGGCATTTGAGGCTGTCAATGCTTTGAAGAACGATGGTTACGAGGTGTTGTCGGTGGAACAAGTGGAACATTCTACCAAGCTGCAGCATTTCGTTCCTGATCCTTCGAAGCGTTATGCTGTGGTATTAGGAAACGAGGTAAAAGGTGTTCATCAGGAGGTTGTTGATGCCAGCAACGGTTGTTTGGAAATTCCTCAATTGGGCACCAAACACTCCATGAACGTATCTGTTACGGCAGGCATCATTATTTATAAGTTTGCAGAATCGCTCGTTTTGAAACCAGAATAGTTTGCTGTAATCGCTCCGCCATATCTGTTTGTTTCTAAACCAATATACAGGTGTTAACGGGTATAGATACTTATAGGTTGATAACTTTGTGAATAACATCGTTAATCAACTGATTTTTAACTTCATATTCATACTTCTATCACATCTTTGAAACATACATCTCATATCTTTGCACCCAAAAAGTATTAGATAAGCTTTATCAATACAACTTTCAGTTAAAAGATATTAGTCACAAATCGGGCATTAGAAATATAATAATCCATGGTCATGCATGTAATATAATGACCGAATTCGAATAAAGTCGTAGGCGAATGGACATCACCGCTTAACGTGTACAGTTATTTTAGTTTTCAAGAAAATTTCGACCACTCGACCACCAAAGTGTGCATCACGCTATCATATAGTACTTTAGGTGGTGGTCGATGTCTGAAAGTTCGACCACCCATCGACCACCAACTTACGGCTGACAGTTGGCCAGGCTGTTGCTCACAGAATCTAATAGTTCAGTACTTTCCACAAGCATTTTCCTGTCGTTTGCGATGTAGCTGTCGAATGCCGTTCCTTTGTGTCGTAAGAGCGATGGTGCCATCAGGTGTACATCCGATACTACTGTCATGTGTTTGAGTTGTGTTTGTTTGGCGTAAAGTGTTGATGTGTCCAATACTGTTGTTATCAAAACAATCTTCAGTCTGTTCATATCCGATATGGATTTTTTTTTCGGCTGCAAAAGTATAGATATGGTATTACAGCTCGATTTCTATCTTATGGAGAAAGGATGAATATCATGTTTCAGCATCAATGGTTCGTATATATATAATAGGTGGAACACTTCGGGTTTAACCTTTAACACCATATTTATACGATTATCACACGATTGTAATACCGCTCTTGGATTTTTGCAGACGCAAAAATTTTATATGATTAATAGATCTATGAAAATGAAGAAAGTTTATTATTGTATGTTGATATGATTGCTTAGTGGTGTTTTTAGTTAGTAAAAAGGTAACAGCCAATGTTTGTACAACCGGAAGCAACACTTCCTTTAGTATCAGTATTGCTTTCAAACAAGTTGCAACCACTGTCAACACATCCTGCGGCAATACTTTTTAGTTCATAAAAAAATAGCGGCTAAGCGTTGAAACCAACACTTAGCCGCTCTGCTGTACCCAGACCCGGGCTCGAACCGGGATGGGTTTCCCCACTGGTGTTTGAGACCAGCGCGTCTACCGATTCCGCCATCTGGGCTTATTTAGCGAGTGCAAAGTTACAAAATTTCTTTGAATATCTGTTTATGAAAGGAGAAAAATTATTAAAAATGATTGATTTTTTTGTTCAATATGCAGAAATTGACTAACTTCGTACCGTAAAATAGTTCCTTTAAAGCCTATAACATGGACAACAAACAATATTGCATCATTCTCGCAGGAGGCAAAGGCAGAAGACTTTGGCCCTGTAGCAGAGAGAAAAACCCAAAACAGTTTATAGATTTCTTTGGCTCTGGTCGCACACAGTTGCAACAGACCTACGACCGCTTCACCAAGATATTACCACAAGAAAATATTTTCATCACAACTGCTAAAGAGTATGTCGAATTGGTGAAAGAACAATTGCCCGACATGAATGTCGACAACATTTTGGCAGAACCAGTAAGTCGCGGCACTGCTCCGGCTGTATTGTGGGCCAACATGCGCATATGCCGTCAGTGTGCCGATGCCAATGTGGTGATTACGCCGAGCGACCAGTTTGTGCTTAACGAAGAGGCTTTCCAACATAATATAGAGGAAGGTTTCCGCTTTGTGGAGCATCATCAGGCGCTGCTCACCATAGGCATCACTCCCACACGTCCAGAACCTGGCTATGGTTACATACAGATGGGTGATGCGATGGAAGGCGCTACAGAGGTCTTCCGTGTGAAGTCTTTTACCGAAAAACCCGATCGCGACTTCGCCAAAGTGTTTATGGAAAGCGGTGAATTTCTATGGAACACAGGTCTTATACAAGCCAACGGACACTATCTGAACAGTTGTTTCAGACAGCTGTTTCCCGATGTGATGAAGCGTTTGGATGCTGTGCGTCCCAACTTCACCTTAGAGGATGAGTTGGAATTTGTAAGCGAGAACTATCCTTCCTATGCCAATCTCTCCATCGACCGAGGTTTGTTAGAGCGCTGCGACGAGGTTTGCGTGATGCACGGCAACTTCGGTTGGGCAGATTTAGGTACTTGGCATGCCATTTATGAATGTAGAAGTCGTGGTGAAGGAGATAACGTGGTGGTTGATTCGGAAGTGATATTGGATGAGTCGCACAATAATGTTATCAAGCTTCCTAAAGGTCGTTTGGGTATTGTCAGCGGTCTCGACGGCTATATTGTGGCCGAGGAAGACAATGTATTGCTTATCTGTAAGAAAGGAGATTCATCTGCACTGGTTCGCAAATATGTGAACGAAGTGCAGATGAAATACGGTGATGAGTTTGTTTAAGACGGTCTGAAATCTACTTAAACTCATTTAGAATCTTATCGGCAATAGCCTGAAATTCCTCCTCAGAGAGTTTCAGTTTCTCTCTACGGAAGTCTGCATCAGCCTCACTCTGCATTGGAATGAGGTGGATGTGGGCGTGTGGTACTTCAAGACCGAGCACCACCTGTGCCACTTTGCGACAGGGGAAAGCGCGCTTGATAGCTGCTGCAACACGCTTGGCAAACTTCTGGTAGCGTGCCAACTCCTCATCATCCATGTCAAAGAAGTAATCCACTTCACGGCGGGGAATCACCAGTGTGTGACCTTTCACCAGTGGATTGATGTCGAGAAAGGCATAGAACTCATCGTTCTCTGCACATTTGTAGCTTGGAATTTCACCAGCTGCAATCTTTGAAAAGATGTCCATAAGCATTTGTATTAATATGGTTTAACCCTTCTCTGTGGCCTTTTTGTTTGGATATTAGGCTATAGAGATGTTCTCAATGCGCAGTTTGATGGTGCCGCGTGGTATTTTGATTTCCACTTCGTCGCCAACCTTTTTGCCCAAAAGTCCTTGTGCGATAGGAGTCTGGATAGATATTTTTCCAGCGCGCAAATCAGCTTCATTCTCGCTGACAATGGTATAGGTCATCTTGGCTTTGGTGATGATATTGGTCATTTCCACCTTGGTCAGAATCTGTACCGAGTCGGTGCTGAGTCGTGAAGTATCGATGATTTTAGCTTCGGCAATGGTAGATTTTAATTTGTTGATTTTGTCTTCCAGATGTGCCTGTGCTTCTTTGGCAGCATCATACTCACTGTTTTCACTTAAATCGCCCTTGTCGCGGGCTTCGGCGATTGCTGCAGAGGCCTTTGGTCGCTCAATACTTTCCAATCGCTGCAATTCAGCTATGAGGTTGTCATAGCCTTCTTGTGACATATAAGCCATAATTGTTCTTGTTTTAAAAGGTTTCTGTTTTCTTGTAATATAACTTCACGAGATGCAAAAAAAATAAAGAATTCCGACTATGCTCATGTCGGAATCCCCTTTTTCTACTGTGTCTCGTTATCGTTTGCAAAGTTAGGCATTTATTTCCTACTTTCCAAATTTTTCCGATAAAATCCGTCCAAAGCGAAATAGAAGATGACACCGCTGACCCATCCGCCAATCACATCGATGGCGTAGTGTGCTTGGATATAGACGGTAGCCATACACATTAATATATAGAAAGGTGTTACGCTCCATAGCAGTTTGCGGCTTCCACTCTTCCAAGCCAATAGCATGAGAATGGTTGTCACACCTACGTGACTACTGGGAAATGCCGCTGTTGGGCGTTCTCCTGCTGCGTGTGCGGCAGCCACCAGATGGTAGCAAAAACCGTCAGACCACCCTGGTATGGGCAGTGACTCGGTGTGGTTGATAAACCATTGTCCTATTTCAGGGAACACCCCGGCGCCGATCTGGTCTGTTCCGGCTGCCAGATAGTAGTATTGCGGACCAGTAACCGGCACGACATCGAAGATGACGTAATAGACAAAAAACGATGTCAGCAGTACGAAAGTGGCTCTTGCAAATCGCTCGTAGCGGTAGCAGAAGTAGTAAAGGCTTACTGCCACCATCAGCGGATAATAACTGGCGTACCCCAGATGCATGAGTTCCGACCACCAATGTTGCGGCATCCACTGTGAAAAGAGCAGTGCGGGTTGGCATCCGAACAGCCATTGATCAGCCGCCGCAAAGTATGGATCGTAGTTGGGCAATAGTTTATTGATCTCATAGGTATCGGGATACCACCATGAGAGGAGTCCGAGTTGCAGCAGTATTCGTGCCAAATGGGTGATGCGACACGGTTTCCATTGATAAATAATCCATGCCAGCAATACCCCGATGACCATTGCCAATCGTCCTATGAGCATGGGTGCAGGCTGTTGGATGCGCGGCCAGAGACATGCCATGAGTGCCAGTGTAAACAGCAGATAGAGCATCATAGCCCACTCTACAGCCAACAGTCCGCGTGTGGGGTGACTGTCATGTGCCACCAGTCTGATAAGGAATTTCGGTGTATGCATGTTTATAGCCATCCCTTTGCTTGATACCATTCCACGCTTTTGCGCACACCTTCCTCCAGTTTCACCTGTGGTTTGTAGCCCAGTTCATTGATGGCAGGAGTGATGTCACAGCGCCAGTTGCGTTGCTTGAGTATGTTAAACTTGTCGTTGTTAAGTGCTGTAACCTTTCCGGTGATATGTCCGATCCATTCGCCGCATGTTGTAACGATGCGTAAAAGCCATATCGGTGCAGTGATGCGAATCCACCAAGGGCGTCCCAATGCCTCATGTATGAGGTTGCTGAAGTCTGCCGACTGATACACTTCACCGTCTGACAGGAAGTATCTGCGGCCTGTTTTGCCTTTCTCCAAAGCCAGGAAAACCGCCTGTACCACATCGCTGACATAGACAAAGGTGATATCTTGTCGTTGGTGGCCTACTGCGAAATCGGTGTGTCCCTTAATGCTTTTAAACTGCAGGAAGTAGTCTTTTTCCCTTGGGCCATACACACCGGTAGGTCTGAGGATGGTGTATGGGAAGTCTTTCTGTGTGTCGAGCCATTGCTCTGCTTGCAGTTTACTTTTGCCATAAGCCGTGTTGGGCTGTGGTGTGTCGGTTTCGCAGATTTCCTGATAAGGCAGTTTTTCACGTATAGCACCCATGATACTGAGGCTGCTGATGAACACAAAGCGCTGTATAGGCATTTGTAGGATGCGCAGTGCAGTAACCAAATTCTTGGTACCCTCGGTATTGATGCGCGCAAAGTCGGCTTTGTTGAGACACTTGGTGGCACCGGCAGCATGCACTACATAGTCGAACGAGCAGTTTTGCAACTGTTCCACCAGTTTGCTTTCCGATGAAAGGTCGAGTTCTATGAAGTGTATGCGTGGGTCTTGCAGATAGTCCTTCGAACTCGAACGGCGTACAGCCGCCCATGTTTCGAAGCCCTGCCTGATAGCTTCCTCCACGATAAACGAGCCGATGAAACCACTGGCTCCAGTGATGAGAATCTTCATTTTTAGTTTATTCGTTGATAATTTCCACCGTCATGGTCACGTCGTTTTTAGGACGGTCACCGCGCAGTGTCTCTGTGTTTTGTATTTTTTCCACCACGTCGAGTCCTTCTTCCACTTCGCCAAACACGGTGTATTGTCCGTCGAGGAACGGAGTTCCGCCCACGTTAGTATAGGCATTGGTCTGTTCTTGGGTAAAGGTAGGCAGTCCCATGTCCTTACATTGTTGTTTTGTTTGTGCTATGAGTTGGTCTTGCAGCGCCATGAGTGCCTCGCGGTCGCGGTTGCGTCTGAGTTCCATGATGCGTTCGTGGTTCTGTCGTGCCAGTTGGTTAAACACGTTTTGCTCTTGTTGCATAGCCATTTGTCGCTCCATTTGTCGGAGCTCTTGAGGTTTGTAAGTCTTTCCCCAGACGATGTAGAACTGGCTTCCGCTGCTTTCTTTTTCAGGATTTACCTCATCGCCGAGTCGCGCAGCACTAAGTGCGCCACGCTTATGGAAGCACTGTGGATATGCAAATTCAGCGGGAATGGTATATCCGGGCCCACCCGTACCGAGCATTTTGCCAGCAGGTGCGCCTTTGCTGTCAGGGTCTCCGCCCTGAATCATGAAGTCTTTGATGACGCGATGAAAGAGTGTTCCGTTGAAGAATCCCTCTCTGGCCAACTTCAGGAAGTTGTCGCGATGCTTTGGAGTCTCGTCGTAGAGGCGCACAGTGATACTGCCCTCTGAGGTGTTTATTCTAACTTTTGCCATAATCTATTTCTTGTTTTTATATTCTTTTTTGTGTTACCAACAGGTTCCAAGCCTCTCTTATCCATAGTACGAGCGACGATCCTGCGATGATAATGAGCCAGTCAGTCCATCGGAGACTGACCACGTTGAAGAACTTTTGGAAGCCCGGTGTCTCAACCATTGCCACTTGTCCTACGAAGATGATGACCACGATAGTGATCAAGCCCTTACACCCTTTGAAATGCAATGCACTGCGATGACTTCCGAATGCCCTTGCGTTGAAGAGGTAGAAGAAGTGTGTCATGACAAAAACGGTAAACAGCAATGTGAGTTCGTAAGCGCTGATATGTCGTTTATTGCTGAGTTGCAGTTGCAGAAAGTCTGTCAGCGAGGTGATGTCGGTATGTTGGAAAGCATAGAGCATGGTGAGCAGCAGTAGGAAGAAGAACAGTCCTACGCCCACAATCTCTCTTAGCATTTCCTTGGTCAGAATGGATTTATACCTGTTGCGTGGTTTATCTTTCATCACAGCGTGTGATGGTGGGAGTGATGCCAAAGCCATGGCAGCAAACGTATCCATAATGAGATTGATCCAAAGCATCTGTGTCACGGTGAGTGGCGACTCAGTATCCATGAACGCACCGAATAGCACAAGGAGGCAAGCGGTGACGTTTACTGTGAGTTGGAACAGTAGAAAGCGCTGAATATTCTGGTAGAGCGACCGTCCCCACATGACCGCTTTGCCTATGCTGGAGAATGAATTGTCGATGATAGTGATGTCGCTGGCCTCTTTGGCAACACTCGTTCCGTCGCCCATCGACAGTCCCACGTGGGCAGCGCGCAGTGCAGGGGCATCGTTGGTACCGTCGCCAGTGACTGCCACCACCTCTCCGTTCTTCTGCAATGCTTCTACCAGTCGGCGTTTGTCCATAGGTCGTGCGCGTGCTATGATTTTCAGTTGCTCCACACGCAGGCGCACCTCTTCATCGGAAAGCGCTTCAAATTCAGGTCCCGTAATGATGCTTTGGTCGGTGTCGTGATCGTTCCACAGTCCTATTTGTCGTGCTATCTCGCGAGCAGTACCCGGTGTGTCGCCAGTCACGATCTTGACTTTAATGCCCGCCTCCATACATTCGTTGATGGCTTGTGGCACATCGCTTCTGACGGGGTCTGCTATGGCTGCAATGCCTATGAAATGCAGACAGGATGCCTGTAGCTTATGATTGACAATGGGGAGGGGTGCTCCCGGTTCGAGTATCTGATAGGCAAATCCCAGTGTGCGCATGGCGCGTTGTTGATAGACAGCCAGTTGTTGGTCTATCTCTCTGCGTTCCACGTCAGCTGTCTGACACATGGCAAAGACGATTTCCGGTGCACCTTTCACATAGAGTATGCGTTGTCCTTTACGGGCAACCGACTCCACAACCGTAGCCATGAATTTATGTTCGGTAGAGAAAGGCAGTTCTGCCAGTGTTGTGGTCTGCAGTCTGATGGTGCGATAGTCGTTGCCTTGGCTGTGTAGCCATAGCAGCAATGCTCCCTCAGTGGGGTTTCCCAATACGGCAGGTTCGCCACTTTTCGCATAGTCGAGCGATGCAGTAGCGTTGACAGCGAGTCCTTCCGCTACGATGTCGGCATCTGTTGTGCCATACAGCTTCATCTCATCCACCCGCATTTGATTTTCCGTCAATGTTCCAGTCTTGTCGGTACAGACGACAGTGGTAGCTCCCATAGTTTCGCAGGCATGCATCTTGCGCACCAAATTATTGCTTTTCAGCATGCGTCGCATACTGTAGGCCAGACACAGTGTGACGGTCATGGGTAGTCCTTCGGGTACCGATACCACGATCAGCGTCACTGCAATCATGAAGGTTTGCAGCATATAAGCGGTGAAGTCGATCCACTGAAAATGGTCCATGGCAGTGAGATATGCCACGATTCTTCCCACTACAATACCTGTAGCCACGATATAGCTGACGACGGTGATCCATTTTCCCAGTTGTCCGAGCTGTTCGTCGAGTGGTGTACGTATGCTGTTGTCTATCTGTACAGCCTCAAACACCTTGCCTTGTGCGGTATGGTCGCCCACTGCCGTGACGCGACAGATGGCATGTCCCTCCATTACTTTCGTGCCCTTCATCACTTGGTCGGTGGGGTAGGTGGCATCGGGGTCAGCCTCTTCCGGACGTTCACTTTTGTGGCAGATGGGTTCGCCCGTCAGTGTCGATTCGTCGATTTGCAGCGATGTGGAAGTCAGCAAGACGGCATCGGCAGGCACTTCCATGCCTGTGTTGATCACCAGCACATCCTCGACCACCAGTTCGCGTCGCGGTATCATGGTAGTGTTTCCCTGTCTGATCACCTCCACGGGTTCATCATCGTTTACTTGGTTGAGTATAGCAAACTCTTTGTTGGCTTGCCATTCAAAGTAGAAAGAGAGTCCTGTAGCCAGCATGATAGCCACAAAGATGCCTACGGGTTCGAAGAAAACTTCGCCTCCTTTGTCGAGTCCGTAGTGTTCGTAGCATGCTATTCCCACTGACAATAATCCTGCAACGAGTAGGATTATGATGAGTGGTTCGTGAAATTTTTCCAAGAACTGCCGCCACAAAGGATCCTTTTCTGGTGGGGTCAGTATGTTTTCCCCATACTTTTTTCGGTTCTCTGCCACTTGTTGCGGTGTCAGTCCTGTATATTGTTGTTTCTGTGTCATGTATGCTTTTGTAAATGCAGTGCAGTCGTTACCTTACGACAATCAGTTTGCAAAGTTACGATTAAGCAATCGGAAAACAAAGAAAAAACAGATATATTCTTCGTGGTGTTCCTATTTTTTATCATATTTTGACATGGTGTAACCCTTTGAACCATATTACATTGCAGATACGTAGAGGGGGTGTCTGGCTGCTGTGAGTGGCGGTTAGTCCTGTTATGATGGTCAGATATGGCAGCCAGTCTATGACAATTTAATGAAAATTAACCGTCGAAGCGTACAAGAAATTGACTTTTTTCATATCTTTGTAGCAGAATACAATCCAAAAACTACGATTATGAATAAGAAAAAAGGTGGAAAACGCGTAACGAAGAAGCAACTCGTGGAGCGGCTTCAGACATTCTTCCAAGAAAATCCCAACGAGACATTCTCGTTCAAACAGATATTCCGTGCACTCCGATTGGTAACCCATCCCGCTAAAATGCTCGCCATCGACACGATGGAGGAAATGGCATGGGACGACTATCTCTCGAAGGTTTCGGAAAACAGTTACCGGCTCAACCTCAAAACACAAGTGCAGGAAGGCACCTTTGTGCGCAAGGCCAATGGTAAAAACTCGTTCCTTCCCGACGATGGCGGCACGCCCGTGTTTGTCAGTGAGCGCAACTCTATGTATGCACTCAACGGCGACCGTGTGAAAGTGGCCTATATGGCACGTCGCGAAAAACATATCAAGGAGGCAATGGTGGTAGAAATCTTGTCGCATAAGCGCGATCAGGCGGTGGGTCGTCTGCGTGTGGAAAAAGACTATGCCTTCCTTGTTACCGAGGGAAACATCTTTGTTCACGACATCTTTGTGCCGAAGAAAAAACTCAAAGGTGGTAAGGATGGCGATAAGGCAGTGGTGAAAATCACCCAATGGCCATCGAAGGAATCGAAGAACATGGTGGGCGAAGTCATTGATGTGCTTGGTAAAGAAGGCGACAACAATGTGGAGATGCACGCCATATTGGCACAATACGGACTGCCTTACAAATATCCGAAAGCCGTGGAAGATGCTGCCGAAAAGATAGATCCCACTATCACGCCCGATGAGATTAAGCGTCGTGAAGACTTCCGCGATGTGTTCACTTGCACTATAGACCCGAAGGATGCGAAAGATTTCGACGATGCACTCTCCATTCGCAAAACGAAGAATGGACTCTGGGAAGTGGGTGTCCACATTGCCGATGTGTCTCATTATGTGACCGAAGGATCTATCATTGACAAGGAAGCCATGAAGCGTGCCACGAGTATCTATCTCGTTGACCGCACCATCCCGATGCTTCCCGAACGGCTGTGCAACTTCATCTGCTCACTTCGCCCCGATGAGGAGAAGCTCGCCTATTCGGCTATTTTCGAGATGGACGACAATGCAAACATCAAGAAATTCCATATTGCACACACCGTCATCAAGAGCAACAGACGCTATGCCTATGAAGAAGTGCTCGACATCTTGCAGCAGTGTGAGGCTAAACCCTCATTGCGCAAGACCATTGAAAATGCAGAAATGCTCTGCACCCTCGCTCGCTTGTCGCAGATACTGCGTGAGCGCAGATTCAAAGGCGGTGCCGTGCGCTTCGACCGCGAAGAGTTGCATTTCGATATAGACGAGAAGGGTAAGCCCATCAGAGCTTATTTCAAGAAGTCGAACCAGGCTACCCAACTCATTGAAGAATTTATGCTCATAGCCAACAAGTGGGTGGCAGAAAGTGTGGGTAAGGTGAAGAAAGGTGTCAAAGCCAAGACACTGCCCTACCGTATCCACGACCAGCCCGACCCCACCAAGCTGGAGGCATTGCGCGAATTTGTAGTGAAGTTTGGTTATAAGATGAAGACTGCCGGCACCAAAGGAGCGATCTCGCGCAGTCTGAACACGCTCATGGACGAGTGTCAGGGTAAGCGAGAGCAGAACCTGATAGAGATTGTTGCTCTCCGATCAATGATGAAGGCAAAGTATTCCACCCATAATATAGGTCACTACGGACTGGCTTTTGAATACTACACCCACTTCACTTCGCCCATCAGACGCTATCCCGACACGATGGTACACCGTCTGTTGACACGCTATCAGGACGGAGGCCGCAGTGCCAGCCAAGATAAATACGAGGAACTCTGCGAGCACTGTTCCGACATGGAGCAGGTGGCACAGCAGGCTGAGCGCGATTCTATCAAGTATAAGATGGTAGAGTTTATGGCAGACAAGTTGGGCCAGTGCTTCGATGCGCATATCAGTGGCATCCAGTCGTATGGTATCTATTGCGAGATAGACGAGAACCACTGCGAGGGAATGGTACCTATGCGCGACCTTGACGACGACTACTACGACTTCGACGAGAAGAACTATTGTCTCGTTGGCAGACGTCATCACCACAAATACCAACTGGGCGATGCAGTACGCATCAAGGTGGCAAGAGCCAATATAGAGAAGCGACAGCTCGACTTCACACTGGCTGACGACGACGAATAATCCATCGGGACAACCCCTGGAAAATACATATTCCATATACTATCGGGAGGCATAGCCGTCAACGGCAGGTTGCTTCCCGATTTTATATGCTATTTGCCAAGGTGTTTCCGATGGTGTGTAATAGTATGAAATATAATGGTTTACACCTATATGAAAGATACTTTTCTCAGCAAAACAAATTGATTTGCCGAGCAAAACAAATTGATTTGCCGAGGAAAACAAATTGATTTGCCGAGCAATTCAATTTGATTTGCTGAGTAAATTCATTGAAATTGGTCTGCAAATTCATTGAAATTGCTGAGTAAATTCATTGAAATTGCTGAGCTGTACGCGTAACGTTTTGAACGTAAGGAATATATAGATGGGGTAAAAGAATGTTGTCGGCAAGGGGAAAATGATGTTGTTTTCAAGCGGAAATGCACCTCGGAAAATAGAAGAAAAATGGTCTTTTCTTTTGTATTTCGCTCGGTCTGCACTATTTTTGATGCTACGCATCCAAGGTACTCACGTTCGGAAAAACAAAAGAAATAAATATTTTCTTTCGTTTTTCGCTCACTTAATCGTACCTTTGACGCTACGCGTCCAAGATAGGCTGCACCTCGGAAATGCAAAAGAAAAACTCGTTTTTCTTTTGTACTTCGCTCGGTTTGCACTATCTTTGATGCTACGCATCCAAGGTACTCACGTTCGAGAATACAAAAGAAAAATGTATTTTCTTTTTGTATTCTACTCACTTAATCGTACCTTTGCAAAACGAAAAACAAATAAACAAAGATATGGACGCAATCAAAAAACTGTTCGCAAAGAAGCTGATGGATATCAAAGCCATCAAATTGCAACCCAACGAACCCTTTACATGGGCATCTGGTTGGAAGTCACCAATCTATACCGACAACCGCAAAACACTGTCGTATCCCGACGTGCGCTCGTTTGTAAAACTCGAACTGTGCCACGCCATTCAGGAGAATTTCCCTGAGGCAGAGGCTGTGGCTGGTGTTGCTACAGGTGCTATAGCACAAGGAGCTCTCGTGGCAGACCAGCTCGGACTGCCCTATGCCTACGTTCGTCCGAAACCAAAAGACCACGGTATGGGCAACCAAGTAGAGGGACACATCGAGAAAGGTGCTAAGGTTATCGTGGTAGAAGACCTGATCTCTACCGGAGGAAGCAGTCTTAAAGCCGTTGAAGCACTGCGCCAGTATGGATGCGAAGTCATTGGTATGGTGGCATCGTTCACCTATGGTTTCCCCGTTGCCGAACAGGCTTTCAAGGAGGCTGGCGTGCGTCTGATTACGCTGAGCAACTATGCTGCCGTGCTTGAACAGGCTGCCGACACCGGATATATCAAGCCAGAAGACATCGAAGTGTTGAACGAGTGGCGTAAGGACCCAGCTGCTTGGAAGGCATGACAAAGTTTGAAAGCAGCGTACACCAGATTCCATATCCGGTGGAAAACGTTTATCGCAACATCAGCGACCTCACCAACTTGGAGCGTATTAAAGACCGAGTGCCCGAAGACAAACTGAAGGATTTTCAGTTTGACAAAGATAGTGTGCAGGTCAATGTGCCACCGGTAGGACTCCTGAAACTGCGCATCATAGAGCGTGAAGACAATAAGTGTGTGAAGTTTGAAGCAGAGAAATCGCCAGTACCCTTCAACCTTTGGATACAGGTGCTGCCCGTCAACGACCACGAAAGCAAGATGCGCGTCACCGTAAAGGCCGACATCCCATTCATGCTCAAAGGCATGGTGAGCGGTCCACTGCAGGATGGAGTAGAGAAAGTTGCCACTGCTTTGGCACAGGTGCCCTACACCTTGTAGGCACATCTCTGCCAATCAACCCTTACACCGATTATATATTATACACGACAGATGAATAAACTTTGGGAGAAGAACTTTGAGGTGAATGCAGAAATAGAGCGCTTCACCGTGGGACGCGACCGTGAGATGGATCTCTACCTCGCACCCTACGATGTGATGGGATCTATGGCACATATCACTATGCTTGAGAGTATTGGCCTCTTGGAAGCCGACGAACTGAAACAACTGTTGGCTGAACTCAAACAAATATATGCCATTTGCCAGCGCGGCGAATTTCGCATAGAAGACGGAGTGGAGGATGTACACTCACAAGTGGAACTCATGTTGACACGAAAACTGGGCGACATGGGTAAGAAAATACACTCAGGCCGATCACGCAACGACCAAGTATTGGTGGATTTGAAACTCTTCACACGCCATCAACTCATGGAACTGGCAGACGGGGTGAAAGTGCTTTTCGACGAATTGCTCGCCAAGAGCGAACAGTATAAAAGCGTGCTCATGCCGGGCTACACCCATCTGCAGGTGGCAATGCCATCATCCTTCGGACTATGGTTTGGCGCCTACGCCGAGTCGTTGGCAGACGATATGCTCTTTCTGCAAGCTGCATACAAGATGACCAACCGTAACCCGTTGGGATCAGCAGCAGGATATGGATCGTCGTTCCCACTCAACAGACAGATGACCACAGACCTCTTGGGATTCGATTCTATGGACTATAACGTGGTTTATGCGCAGATGGGACGAGGAAAAATGGAGCGCAACGTGGCATTTGCCATGGCTACTATAGCAGGAACACTTGCTAAAATGGCATTTGATGCGTGTCTCTTCAACTCGCAAAATTTCTCGTTTGTGAAACTTCCAAAAGAGTGTACCACCGGAAGTAGCATCATGCCCCACAAGAAAAATCCCGATGTCTTCGAACTCATCCGTGCGAAATGCAACAAGATTCAGGCTTTGCCACAACAGGTGACACTCATCATGAACAATCTCCCCGTGGGTTATTTCCGCGATCTGCAGATTATCAAAGAGGTGTTCCTGCCTGCTTTCGACGAACTGAAAGACTGTTTGCAGATGGCGGCATACATCATCAATAAGATTGAAGTGTGCGAGGATATTCTCGACAATCCCATGTACGACCCGATGTTCTCCGTAGAGGAAGTCAACCGTTTGGCTGCTGCCGGAATGCCCTTCCGCGATGCGTATAAGAAGGTTGGGCTCGATATCGAGGCTGGAACTTTCACACCCAACAAGGACATACACCATACGCATGAGGGTTCGATAGGCAATCTCTGCAACGACAAGATAGCCGATCTGATGCAGCAAGTGCTTGGAGGTTTCGGTTTCAACCGTGTCACCGATGCAGAAAAATCGCTGTTGGAAAACGCTTAAACCATAAGGCAAACAACAGAACAATATGGCTGAAGGCTATAGCAAACATTATAATATGGATAGTCGCCCTACCGTTGTGTCAACACTAACGGGAAGGCGACTTTCTGCTTGGACAGGGCACCTTTCTCTTTGGACAAGGCGCCTTACGGCAGGTGTGGCAGTACTGCTGATGGCAACGGCATGCTCCACAGATCCTGAATTCAGTGCATGGCCCTGTCGCTTTGTCTATGATAACGGACTCCATCTCGACCAAACACTCGCCACAGCCACCAACAGTATGTCGCGTGGCATATTTTGTCATATCACCGAAAGTGTAAGACAAGGAGCGAAATACCTCGTGTTTACCAATTCTGACGGACTCTCATCCACACAGCGCGAAACGGCGGCAGAGAGCGAGAGCCACTATCAGCTCGGACTCAGCAACGGCATCATTGTGGGCTATCAAACTTTTAATACGACGCCAAACGGCGGATTTATTGCTTATGATGCACAATGTCCAAACTGTGTGAGAAACGGCAATTCGCTGGGAAGTAGCAAGTATATCATCCAAATGGATCATAAAGGCATGGCGACCTGTCCCACTTGCAAGCGACAATATATGCTCAACAATCGGGGCATAGTGGTCAATGGCGGTAAAGACGACCATAAACTGGAACAATACGCACTGGTCAATTGTACCGGGCCAACGGGGGTTGTTTCTGTTTTCTCACGACAATAATCTACCAAGGTTTATCCGATAGGCAATGGATGGAAGTCGCATAGACGTCTGTCCCGTATTCTCATGTGCTGACAAGACATAGCGACTGGTCAGCCGCAATGACTCTATTCGTTCAGAAAGCGATGCAAAGCACTGATGAGAACATCGTTTTCTTCAGGACTCTGGGTGGCTATGCGGAAGTGGTGGGGCGATAGATTGGCAAAGTTTGAACAGTTGCGAATCAGAATGCCCTCATGGTCTATCAGCCAATTCTTCAGTTGAAGGCTGCTGGCTTGCTCTATCATACAGAGCATAAAAGTGCTGTCGGTGTCGTAAACGCTGATGCCAGGGAGGGCACGCAAAGCATCGCGAAGGCGTGCGGTCTCTTTCAACAGTCCCTCAAGGTCGCTGATGGCGGGCTTGTCTTGAGCGATCAGAAAGCGTGCACCCTCGATAGCCAAGGCTCCTACCGACCATGGGCGCTGGTACTGGCGGAGGTGTCGCAATATCTCAGGATGTGCTGTCACATAGCCTACACGCATGCCCGGCACCGCATAACGCTTGCTCAGCGAATGGAGCAGAATGAGGTTGGGATAGCGCATCACTTGTTTCACATCTACTAATTTTGCGGCGGTATAACCTTCATACGACTGATCGACCACGAAAAGGTGGATGGGATTGGTGGCGATAAGATGGTCGATGATGCCTTCGGTCATCACTCCTCCTGTTGGATTATTAGGATTGCAGAGCCAGTAGATGCGGCGCGTAGGCAGCAACTTCTGGTCGTTTTCATACTCATAGCTGATGATATGTTCGTTGAGGCGACAAGCATCGGCATACTCGCTGAAAGTGGGTTGGGGGATGACAGACATGCCGCCACGCGTCATCTGGGCTATGAGATAGATGGCTTCGGTCACACCGCTGGTCACCATCACGCATTCGGCAGGGATGTCGTGATACTCGGCCAACTGTTCTTCGAGCTTCCGAGGCTGAGGTTCCGGATAGTGGTTTACAAGGTCAAGATGGTTGGCAAGATGGGCTTTCAGGGCTGTATGGTCTGTCTGTTGGCAGATGTTGGAACTGAAATTGATGCGCACCTGACTGTTGTAGCGGTAGAGATCGTCACCGTGTCCTTCTATCATTGTCTTTTTCTTCTGGAGAGTTTAGGAATCGTTGGATGTTTGGTAATAAGTGAAGTAATGCCTGTCAAGGTGTAGGGCTACACCTTATTTATATATATAGGGCGGCTCGTTCATGTCTGACGTGCCACCCGTATGGTCATATCGTTAGTATCGAAATGTATGCCAGGGCGCTCGATGAAGCGACTCAGCGAACCGTCGGCGGCGAGCTGGTGAGGGGTGTCGATGCTCAAACGGTCGGGTTCCATCAGCCAAATGCGGTCTGCCAACTGCATGGCGAGTTCTACATCATGGGTGGAAAGAAATATCGTTTTCTGTTGTTCGTGTGCCAGTCGTCGCAGCAATTGCATCATCTCAACCTTGCTGGGAAAGTCGAGAAAGGCTGTTGGCTCATCCAGATAGATGGTGGGTGTTTGCTGCGCAAGGGCTTTGGCTATCATACATTTCTGGCGTTCACCGTCGCTCAACGTGTGAACTGGACGGCGTCTAAGCCGGTCGATGCCTACCAAACGGATGGCTTCGTCTATCATTTGGTGGTCGTCAGCATCGAGTGAACCCCAGAAACCGGTATAGGGCGAACGCCCCATGCCTACCATTTCTTCTACAGACATATTGCGCACATCGGGCTTTTCTGTCAGTACTACACCCACTTTCTTGCTGAGTTGGCGCGACGAAAGGGCTGTCAGCGGAGTGCCGTCGAGATAGATTTCGCCGGAAAGGGCGGGTTGGAATGCCGACAAAGTGCGCAGCAGTGTGGATTTGCCGATACCGTTCTGCCCCAACAAACAAGTCAGTTCGCTGGCATTGATGGTTGCGTTGATATCGCTGACCACGATGCGTTGCTGTCCTTTGACGATATACCCGATGGTGAGATGTCTGAGTTCTACGGTTTCCATGAGGTTGACTTTTGTATGCTGGGAATTATTTCTCTTTAGAAGTGAGTTCGTTGCGCAGACCCTTCATGCCTGTGAGATAGGCTTTGGCAGATCCGAACGAAAGGAACATATCCAAGCGTACGGGCAGGTGATTCTTATCGTCGGTGACGAAGAAACGTATGAGTTCGTGGTTCTTGCCGTCCTCACGTTCGATAAATGAGAATATCAGACAACGGAACTTCGCATTGCTGTTTTTCATCTTCAGCGTAGTCTTTCCGCCGTATTTCAACCATGAGTTGCTTAGGTGTCTGGCATCGCTGATGGGCATGGGGATATTCTCGCCCTTGCGCAACTTGGATGTGTCGAAGTTGCGTGCACGAAGGAAAATGCTCATCATGTCGTAGATGCAGTCCTTATACTCTGCTTGTTTCCAGTGGTGTTTACCGTCGGCATCGATGCGATGCATCTTCAAGTGGCTGTTTCCCTTAGGGTAGCTATACCATAACTCATCTACGTAATAGCGCTTGCCCTCGCGTGCTCCTTTGCGGTAATAAAGTGGGGTAATATCGGTAGTGGTGTAGCATAGCAGGGTATCGCGCATGATAAACATATTGTCGAGCTTGTCGTTACCACGCGTGATGAGGCTCGACCGGAAGGCAGGCACA
Organism: Prevotella sp. P4-98; assembly: GCF_002251405.1. Lineage (NCBI taxonomy): Bacteria > Pseudomonadati > Bacteroidota > Bacteroidia > Bacteroidales > Prevotellaceae > Prevotella > Prevotella sp. P4-98. Next base: position 104,144 of record NZ_NPJC01000046.1, read on the forward strand.
CCTTTGTGGGTCGACTGTACGGTGGACATAGATGCCGTGCCGACCTTCACCCATACGAATTTCCAATTGAAATAGAGGTCGTAGGAGAGATACTCGCCCGATTTGAAGGCGGTGTTGTGGATGCCACATTGCGCTTGCGAGGTGGTGACGGTGTGTGAGAAAAGTGGCAGACAGAGCATCAGCATGAGCAATAGGCGTCTGCCGTTGGTATTCAGGTGTTTCATCTTTTATCGTCATTTAGAGTTGTTGTTAGCGGTTTGCAACACGCCGTTCTTGTAGTAGGAAATACCCAAACGACGTGCGCGCTCGGCATTTCTATTGAGTAACTTCTGTTTCTCTTTATCCGGTTTCTGCTTGGTTATCTCGCCGGGCTTCTGCATGTTGAGCGGTGTGGCGGTAAGATTCCAAGGGCGGGTGATGTCCCATTTCTCCTTACAGTCTATGCGTCCGGGGAAATAATATACTTCCTCTGGTTGTAAGTTGGCATCGTAGTTGCCTGTATCCCATACGCCATTGCCGTTGCGATCGCGGAAGGCACGGGCGTAATAGCCACCGGGTTTGACATAGAAGAATACGGCATCGCCATTGGCTTCTGTACGCACTTGCTTGATGGTCTTCTCGCTTTGGTCGAGCAACTCTACCACATAGGTGGTGTCGGTGACGCCTGCGAGTTGCAAGACGATGGTCGAGAACTCATCGAGGGTGCTGATCTTAATGCCTTGTTTGAAGGGTTTCGATACGTTGCCGTAGATGTCTTCGAAGGCAGCGGAATCTACTTCTAAGCTGTATTCGCTACCGGCTGTCCATTCGGCAAGCACATCATACGTGCGGAGCAATGAGTCGCGACGCTGCACATCAACGGGCACACGATACCAAAGGGTATCAATCTTAGTATATAGGTGGATAGAGGCGGTGTCGCATCGAGCCAGTGGAGCAGGCATATTGATGGTGGGACGACTGTCTGGCGCCATGGTGCCGGGCACGTTATACTGCACTTTAAGTGGCTCGCGCGGCATGATACTGTCGTAGGGCTCGCCTTGCTTTTTGAGTTTGGCTTGCTCCTTTTCCCAACTCTCAACCTGTTTTTTCAGGTCTTTCTGCCGTTTGGCGTAGCTGGTTTTGGCTATCACATCTACCGTATCAATCTGTGTGACGAGTACTCCGGTAGAGTCGGTCATGAGATAGGAGAGTTGCATGGATAGCGTATCTTGGTTGACCAGTGCCGTATCGCGCAACCAATAGGTCAGTGTGTCCTTCTTTTCGCTGGCCTCAAGAACGAAGGCGTCTTTCTCATCGAAGTTGAAGCCGCGTATTTCTGGCAATTGTGGGTTGCCATAACTGAAATATAAAGTGAAGCGGTCGGCATCTTTTCGCTCTGGCTGTTTCAGCAGATAGCGGTCGGTTTGAACTTCTTGGAAGGCCAGAAGGATGATGTCGTCGGGATAGAAGTGGGTGTATGGCACTCGCAATATATTATCGATACGCAAGGAATCACGCCAGATGGTGTCCTGTCGGATATCTGGTCCGGCTGACGGTTTATAGGTGGTATGGGAGAAAGCCACCATCTCGCTCTTCTGATTGAACATATAATTGCCATCGGCATCTTGTAGCGCATAGACGCGATACTCGCCAGGTGCAACACCTTTGATGACGAAACGGCCTCTGCCATCGGTACGGGCAACGCGCAAAAGGGGCTTGGTGCGGAACGCTGAGTCTGCCAGATCGGCATAGAGCCCAACTTGTATGCCTTTGATAGGTTCGAGGTTTGAGGCGTCGAGCACCGTTCCTGCCACCTCGAAAGTGTCGATGCGTTCACCGGTAGAGAAGGTGAAGGTGTAGTTGCCCAACGGATTGTTTTCGTTGTTGTCACTGATGGCATCGCTGAAGTCGATGGTGTAGGTGGTGTTGGCCTTTAGTGAGTCTTTCAAGTCAACAACAATCTTTTTACCCGTTGCCTTAATCTCGGGCATCTCCAATTGTGGTGGAGAGACGATAACATTCTGTGTGGCATCCTCCAGCTTGATATACTCATCAAACTGTATGGTTATTCTTTTGGAGTTCACACCGACAGCCTGATCGGCTGGATTGGAGCCGATGATGCGGGGTGGATCATCGTCAAACCATCCGCCATCGGGTTGTCCCATACGTGCGCATGCCACCATCAGCAGGGATAGGGCTGCTATGAGTATCAACTGGAAGTGTCTGTTTGTGGGTCTGTTCATGATTGCAGTTTGAGAAGCTGTTCGATATGTTCACGCGAATTGCTTAGGCGTGGCACTTTGTGCTGACCGCCTAATTTGCCGCGTTGCTTAAGCCAATCGTTGAAAAGTCCCTTTCTGGCAGGGATAATCTCCAAATGTTGCAGGGTGATATTCTTATAGCGTTTGGCTTCATAGTCGCTGTTGAGCTCTTGTAGGCGACGGTCAAGCAGGTCGGAGAACTGCTGCAAATCGGCTGGAGGGGTGCTGAATTCAATCAACCACTGGTGGCGACATTTGGCATTGGCATCCATGAAAACGGGGGCTGCGGTGTATTCCAGCACCTCGGCACCTGTTTGTTGACAGGCATAAGCCAGACCCTGTTCGGCATTATCTACGATGAGTTCCTCGCCAAAAGCGTTGATAAAGCTCTTGGTACGACCTGAGATAACAAACTTATATGGGTTGGTGGAGGTGAATCGGATGGTATCACCGATCATGTATCGCCATAATCCGCATGATGTAGTGATTATCATGGCATAGTTTTTGTCCTTTTCAACGCCCCATAACGGAACGATGTTGTCGGTGCCCATCTCTTGGAACTCGTAGAAAACATCATAGTCGAGCATGAGCAACATCGCTTTGTCGGATGGGTCATCCTGCAGGCCGAAGAATCCTTCGCTCGCATTATACGTTTCCATATAATGCATTTTGGGTGACGTGATAAGTTGTTCATACTGCTTGCGGTAGGGGGTGAAAGCCACTCCGCCATGGAAGAATACTTCAAGATTGGGCCATACTTCTTCCAAATGGGTCTTGCCAGAAATCTCCATGACACGGTTTAATACCGATAACATCCATGAGGGAACGCCTGATATGTTGGTCACATTCTTGTGGAGTGCTTCGTGGGCAATGCGGTCGCGCTTCACTTCAAAGTCTTCAAGCAATGCGGTCTTCTTCTTCGGAATGCGCACCAAATTTGCCAAAGGATTGATGTTTTCGATGAGAATGGCGCTGAGGTCGCCTACCAAAGAATCTGGCAGATTATAGTTGGGAGCATGGCTGCCACCTAAAATCAATGCGCGGCCGTCAAACAATCGAGATTGAGGATTGTTGCGGAGATAGAGGGCTACAGAGTCGAAGCCACCTTTGTAGTGGATATTTCTCAGACCGTCGCTGCTGACAGGAATGAACTTCGACTTGTCGTTCGTAGTGCCACTCGATTTGGCATACCATTTCACACGTCCGTTCCAGAGGATATTTGTCTCTCCGTGGCGCATGCGATCTATCTGTTCTTTCAGTTCTTCGTAGGTGTTGACGGGACAGTTTCGCACGAAAGTATCATAGTCTTTCGTGGCTGAAAATGCATATTTGCGTCCTATTTCGGTGTTGGATGCTTGAGCAAGCAGGCGGTGCAACACCTCGCACTGAAGGGCTTCGCCCTCCTTCTGATGGCGTTCCAGTTCATGCATGCGATGCACGAAGATGTGGCGTACAATATTTGTTAAACTCATATCTGTATTATTATACAAGGTGCAAAGGTAGTGCAAACCGAGCGAAATACAAAAGAAAAGACCATTTTCTTTTGTATTTCCGAGGTGCAGCCTACCTTCGCGACGTAGTCACAAAGGTACGATTAAGTGAGCGAAGTACAAAAGAAAAACTCGTTTTTCTTATATCTGCAAGCACTAGTGTCCACTAAAAACGATTAACAATCGTTGTAAGTGGTTGATATGCGACAAAATACGAGCAAAAAATGACTCTATGGGTTAGAAATGACTATCTTTGCAGAAAATTACAATCTGTAAGTTAG